>JBEBBR010000080.1:0-2795 GCA_041158285.1 Actinomycetota bacterium | reverse complement strand
ACCATTGCGGCTGCGAATGCATTCCTCGAACGTGACGATGTTCCATTTGGTTGCAAGCGACTTGTCGGAGAAGGACGCGATTCACTTGTGCGCGCACTAGCTGCACAACGAGCTGACGCGTAACTCATCAATAGTTGAAGGGCCTGACCGATTCGGTCAGGCCCTTCAAACGTTTCTAGAGGTTAGCGATTTACAACTGAATTAGATGGTTTTGGATCCCACTGATCACCAGTGACAGGACGTGCATTACGACGCCACTGTGGAATAGACCACAGGAACCAAACGATTGCCCACACAGCTATTGGTGCTAAAACAAACCAAGTGATGGTTTCGAAAGCTGACATACCTGGACCTGTTTCTTCACCAGCATCTGGCAAGTTTGCACTTGCCTGAGTGGCGGTGAAAACAACTCCTGAAAAACCAAGTACAGCAGCGCGGGACATGCGAGAAATAATGTTCTTCATAGTCGTAAGCCTAACTGCCGTGAGTGATGGCCGCGATTAAGCGGTCAACTCGTTGGGCGACTGCTGGATTGGAGCTGAGGTCTTCAATTAAAAGAGGTGTGCCATCTGCCAAACAGGTTGGAATACGCCAGTTTGGATATTCCTGATCTGTGCCTGGCTGATTCTGTGCGCGCATATCCCCCACAAGGTCAGGAACCGCAATGGCCACTAACTGACAAGGGGTGTCGGCAAGTACTCGATGGAGTGCCTCAACCTCGAGTTGGATTTCTGGGATCGCACCCGATGGATCAACCTCGAGATAGTTGCGTTCTGTGAGAAGTTCACGCCACGCAGCAAGTTCACGTTCATGATCAGCCCACAACTTCTCCACCGGCATCGTGAGCAAACCGAGATCTTCACGCATGCGGATATGTTCGCCATCGATAAAGCCAGCTGTTGGCGGGATGTCATGCACAGTCACAGTGCCTAGACAGAGTTTGCGCCACTTCTCTGGTGGGAGTGGACGACCGCCACTTGCGTGTTCGAACCAGAGGATTGATGTGCCAAGGATTCCGCGTGAGTTGAGGTACTCCAAAATCCAACCCTCAACCGTTCCCAAATCTTCTCCCACCACAAACGCGCCAGCTCGTTGGGCTTCGAGAGCCAAGATGCCGACCATTGCTTCGTGGTCATACTTAACAAAAGTTCCTGCCGCTGCACCCAAACCTTGTGGAATCCACCAAAGCCGGAACAGGCCTAGTGCGTGATCAACTCGAATGCCACCTGCGTGACGCAAAATCGTTCGGAGCATGTCGCGATATGGAATGTATGCGGCTTCGACCAATGCATCTGGACGCCAAGGTGGCTGAGACCAGTCCTGACCCATTTGGTTGAACATGTCAGGTGGAGCACCAACCGAAACTCCAGCTGCCAAAACATCTTGCAATGCCCACGCATCTGCACCTTCAGGATGAACACCGACTGCAAGGTCATGAACAATTCCTGCATTCATACCTGATGCTTTTGCTGCAGCTTGTGCGCTAGCGAACTGTTCGTCGATCAACCATTGAAGTTTCTTGTAGAACTCAATGCGCGGTGCGACAGATTTTGCTTTGACTGCAACCGCTGGATTTTGTGGTCGACGAAGTTCTTCTGGCCAGGATTCAATTTCAATGCCATGTTCCTCGGCAATCGCACACCATGTTGCGAATAACTGCAGACCTTCGCCTTCGCGCGACACATAATCATCAAACGACTTTTGGCGCGGAACCGAAAGTGCAGGTTCAAGCAACATTTCTAAAGCTTGCTTTTTTGCAGCCCACACAGTGTCACGGTCGAGTAGATCTGCAGTGTTGTTCATTGCCTGACATTTTTCGGCAAGAGCACTGATCTTCGTGCGACCAAGTGAATCTAGTTTTGCATATTCAGGAACATCTTCGATGTGAATGTAAATCGGATTGAAGTATCTACGCGTTGCAGGAAGATAAGGAGAGGGTGCCATTGGTGGTGCAACTTCAGCGGCGTGCATTGGATTAACGAGTACATAACCCGCACCCTTACGCCCACCCCAAGTTGCCAACGCAGCTAAATCCCGAAGGTCCCCTAGACCCCAAGATGTGTTCGAACGAGTTGCATATAACTGACTCATCAAACCCCAGGTGCGCTTGTCTTTCATTGCTGGAGGAAGGTCGAGGTATTGCGGTGTCACAACAAGAGTTGAGGTTGAAGATAAATCTGAACCACTCGTCGCATGGATGGTGTGCCAGCCCAGTGGAGCATCGAGTGGAACTTCGAATGTGGCCTCCCCGACCATTGCCCCATCAACCATGCGAGGGGACACATACACACTGGTCTGAGTGAGATCACGACGAGTTCCGTCTTCAAACTCGATCCATGCCTTAACTGGGTGACCATCTGGAATGTGAATGGCAAACTGTTTGGTCTCACCTGCACGCGCCACAACCACATGAGGCAACATCAAACGCCACGGCCCGTTATTCACGCGGTCCCATGCTTGTGCGCGACCTTCGGTGGTAGTTACATCAACATTTAAGGCGGCCATGATGGCTTGAAGGGTGGCAGCAGAGATCTGCTTAATCTGGCCAGATTGATCGCGAAATTCGGTTGCAACACCAAAAGCTTGAGCGAGATCGACAACTTCTTGGGTCGGTGCAGACCACTCGTTATTGATGTTATTCACTGTTCTAACAAACCTCTCGGATCATCAACTTGCCCTGATGCGGCGGGAGCGTACGCGCAAGGCTTATTCTCCCGTGTACGTGTCGGGGTCGCTAGTCACCCAATGCTCAAACCTGCGGCAAATCGAGCACAAAGGATTATTTGCAAAGTGGA
>JBEBBR010000079.1:0-7892 GCA_041158285.1 Actinomycetota bacterium | reverse complement strand
CGACGCTGCTGCACAGCACTAGGACACACCAAATTAGGCCTGACGAAGAAAACGATCCATCACTCGAGTGCCGAAGGTGAGTGCTTCCACCGGAACACGTTCATCCACACCGTGGAAAAGCGATCCAAAATCTAGGCTTGGTGGCAACAACAACGGCACGAAGCCGTAGCATCGAATTCCAAGCCGCGCGAATGCCTTTGCGTCAGTTCCACCACTAAGTACATAGGGAACAGCTCGCGCGTGTGGATCCTCGGCACGTAGTGCAGCTGCCATGGCATCAACAGTTGGACCATCGAATGGCGTTTCCATTGCGATGTCGCTAATCAGGTCGGTTCGGATGATCCCCTCGCCAAGCAGATCATTAATTTGCTGATCGAATTCGGCTTCGAATCCAGGAAGTACTCGCCCATCAATTTGTGCCGATGCAGTACCAGGAATGACGTTGACTTTATAACCTGCATTCAACATTGTTGGTTGAGCAGTGTTGTTGAAAGTTGCACCAATCAATCTAGCCATTGGTCCAAGAAGTTTGACGATACTTGGAACATCCGTTGGGTCAAGATTGAGATTGAATGCTTGGGATAGTTCACGCACTAGCGCTTCATTAGTTGCAGTAAGTCTGACCGGCCACTGATGCTGACCAATTCTGGTAACAGTTTCGGCTAGAGCGGTTACTGCATTTCGATCGTTAAGCATCGAGCCATGTCCAGCTTGGCCCACTGCTGTCAGCTGCATCCAGCGAATACCTTTTTCGGCTGTCTCGATGAAATACAAACGCAGACTTTCGTTGACTGTGAGTGAGAAACCACCGACTTCGCCGACTGCTTCGGTGACACCTTCGAACATGTCTGGGCGGTTCTCAACGAGCCAGTGCGCACCGTGTCGACCACCTGCTTCTTCATCAGGTAGAAACAGCAAAACGATGTCACGATCTGGTTGAACACCATTTCGCGCCCAGGAGCGAACAGTGGCCAACAAAATGCCGTCACCGTCTTTCATGTCGACAGCTCCACGACCCCACACCATGCCATCATGAATTTCAGCTTCAAAAGGTGCGGAAGTCCAATCGCCAACAGCGGGAACCACATCAATATGTCCATGTGCCAAAAGGGCTGGGCGGCTTGAATCCTTACCCTTAATCCGAGCATAGACACCTTCACGCTTGCCGCCGGTGGTGACAAAACGTTCAGAATCGATTCCCACTTCGCGCAAACTCGCTTGGATATATTCGGCAACTTCCGCTTCACCAGGCCCTGAGTCGTCCCCAAAGTTGGTGGAGTCAATCCGGATGAGGTCTCTCACCAGATCAACGACTTCTGCTTCAGCGTCTGGCAATGGCTCGAATGTGTAACTCATGGAACTAGTCTGCCAAGTACCCGCGTTAGGCACTAACCGAGAGACCTTGGTAAGGTTCGCGCCGCACGTACGGCCCCCAGACCGTATGTCCACTCGTCCGGGTGGCGGAATAGGCAGACGCGCTAGCTTGAGGTGCTAGTGCCCGCAAGGGCATGGGGGTTCAAGTCCCCCCTCGGACACTAAACCCGCAGAAATGCGGGTTTTTTCATTTTCCCACTTCGACTGCCTCAATTCTTGCCTCAGCATCACGAACTAGGTCTTTTGCCTCATAGCCACAGATCTCAGCCTCGTAGAATCCCACTATGGATCTTCAGAAAGTCATCTTGTATTACGGCTTTGTACCTTTGGCTGACCCCGAGGCTATTCGACTGTGGCAGCGCTCGATTTGCGAGGCTCATGGCCTCAAAGGGCGCATCTTGATCTCCAAACATGGCATCAACGGCACACTCGGTGGCGATATGTCGGCTCTCAAGAAATACATCAAAGCCACCAAGCAATATCCCGGAATGAACAAGATAGATTTCAAATGGTCGGAAGGGTACGAAGGAGTTTTTCCTAAACTCAGTATTCGTGTTCGAGAAGAGATTGTTAGTTTCGGAGCTCCAGATGAACTCGTTGTCGATGCTCACGGAGTAGTTAATGGTGGTGTTCACCTTCGCCCTGAAGAGGTCAACAAACTTGTTGCCGACCGAGGCGACGATGTGGTGTTCTTTGATGGCCGCAACGCCTATGAAGCTGAAATCGGTAAGTTCAAGAATGCCATTGTTCCTGATGTAGAAACCACACGAGATTTTGTTTCTGAACTCGAAAGTGGCAAATACGACCACCTCAAAGACAAACCAATCGTCACTTACTGCACTGGTGGCATTCGTTGCGAAATTCTCTCCTCGGTCATGATTAATAGAGGTTTCAAAGAGGTCTACCAAATCCGCGGTGGCATTGTTCGTTACGGTGAAAAATTCGGTGAAGATGGCCTTTGGGAAGGTTCTCTTTACGTATTCGATAAACGTATGAATGTTGATTTTGCCGAGAACACGACCATTCTTGGAAAATGCGATCGTTGCAGTTCACCTACAAACAAGTATCACAACTGCGGCAATATGTTGTGTCACAAACTCATTCTGCTTTGTTCAGATTGTGCGCAAACTAATACGACTGAAAATTGTCATCACGATCTTTCGCTTCCACGTCCAGCGAGCACTGTCGGTTAGTAACTAACTGTTAGTCGTTTCTGATTTGCAGTGATTGCTGCATGACCGAAATGGCATGCGCAGTCAAAATTGATAGTTTCGAATCTGGAAGATACGACCAACTTGGTTCAAAACCATTTCGATGACTGTGAATGGCGTTAGCAATTTCTGAAATCATAAGTGATCGTGGATCGGAACGAGGAAGTTGCCATTCTTGCGACTGGCCATCAACCTCGCATATAAGGCGCGTTCCATCATCAGGCTCAGGTGCTGAACTAAATGCAGAATCGACGAAGCTGATTCTTCCTGATGTTCCGAAAATTTCAATCCAGCGACGATGTGGCCTTTGAGCGCTTGCAGTAATGGTCACTGCAACATCGCCACATCGGGCAGAGCATTTCACATTCATATCGACACCATGTTGATTGAACTCTTGTTCAAGAATTAGTGGGTTGGTGAGAACTGGCAGGTCGAGCAGCCAGGTAGCTGCTGATATTGGATAACAGCCGAGATCGAGGAGCATCCCTCCCCCAAAATCTGCATGAGCTCGGAAATTGTCATCGAAGTTCATCTCATGTGTAAAACCAGCATCGATGCCAACAACTTCACCTATGGAACCTGTTGCCATAAGACTCTTCGCCAAAGCAAAACTTGGATGCCATAAATGCCAATATGCCTCAATCAAGATAAGTCCGGCAGCCTCTGCTGCATCGAACATGATTGCCGCTTCTTCCGCCGTAAGACCAAGTGGTTTTTCGCATAGAACATGTTTGCCATGAGCAAGTGCGGCCATAACCCACGGAAAATGCAAATGATTACTCAGTAACACGTACACCAGATCCACATCTTCACACGTGATGAGCTCTTCATAGCTCTCAAAGACAACCTGAGGTTTCAACGAGTTCGCCCGAGACGTGTCAGTTGATGCAACACCGTACAAACACACACCTTCAGTTCGATGAACTACATCAGCCATAGTTGACGCAAAATTCCCAGCTCCAAGAAAACCAATGTTGATCATGGATTCAGCCAGCGAATCGGTTGAGATCCAAGGTTTTGCAAGATGGTGTTGCATTTCACGAAGATGTCGCTGCCACTAAAACCTCGATACGAGGACAGTGGGCTTGGATGTGAAGTTGTGAGAACCTGGTGGGCTCCTGCAAATTCGGCATATTTTGCAGCCTTACTTCCCCACAGCATCCAGACTTGAGTCTGAGGTTGAGCGGAGAGAAAATTTAGAGCCGCACAAATGAATCTGTCCCACACAGCGAAATGCCCCTGATTCTTCGTGGAAAGATTCAATGTCAACGCAGTGTTCAGCAGAAAGACACCTTGCTCGGACCAACTACGCAAAGTTTGATCCAACGGTGAATTAGTGCCAAGAGATCGTTGGAGTTCCTTCTCAATATTCTTGAGAGATGCTGGCATCTTGGCATCATTACTAATTGCAAATGCCCGCCCAATGGCCAATCCAGGAGTTGGATAGGGATCCTGACCTAGAACAACTACTCGAACATCACGGGCAGAAATTTCAAAAGCACGGAATACATCGAGAGCACCTGGTGTGAGCTGAACCGGACTTTCCATATTTCGCAAGGTATCAAAAATCATGTTGAGTTCTGGAGCTTGAGATGCGAAGAATGAATTCCAACTTGAATCCACGCATTGCAGAGCTTGCTCTAGATCAAAGGAGGCGTCCGACATGGGATAAAGCTCCTCTAACCACACGATCGTGTCCATCTGACATCTCTGAACGAATAATCTCCGATGAAGCCTCAGCTAGATCGAACCACACCAAATCCAATGAATCCTGCGAGGGCTGACAATCACCAGTAACCGCAACTACATACGCTAAAGCAACAGCATGCTGCCTCGGATCGTGATAGCCAGAGACTGCAGGATCTGGGAAATATTCAATAACATCAAAAGGCACTAGAGACTGTGGGATTCTCGGGAACGCGACCGGACCAAGATCTTTTTCGATATGACGAATGACTGCCTCACGAACTCGTTCGCCATACATGACGCGACCACTGATGATGGATCTACTGATTTGTCCATCTTCGCGACCGCGCAGAAGTAAGCCAACGTGTGTCACTTCACCTTGTGAATCAACCCTGACCGGAACCACATTGATATGCAAAATCGGGAGTCTCGAGCGAGCGGACTCCAATTCACTGGCACCAAGCCAGGCAAACTCTTGTTCAATATCGGATTGCATGAGGCTTGTCTACCGCACAATCATTACGGGTTAGAAGTTGCCACGCTGAGTGAGAGCCCACATTGCAATGGCTCCGGCAGTTGCCACATTCAACGAGTCTGTATTTCGCAGCATAGGTATAGAAACTCTGATGTCACATGAATCCAAGGTCTCACTGAGCAGACCGTCACCTTCGGTTCCTAGAAATATCGCAATTTTGCGATTATCCAGAGAACTGTTCACTACTGCCGATAGAAGTTCCACTTCTCCGCGAGGTGTCAACGCCCAACTTTCGAAGCTACTGTCTCTCAGTTTTTGAATTACCAATTGAGAATCACTGTAGCGACTAAAAGGGATTGAAAGTGCGGAGCCGAGACTCACTTTGAGGCTTCGTCTATATAAAGGATCTGCGCAACTATCACTGAATAGAACTGCATCAATTCCCATACCAGCAGCAGAACGAAGCAGAGCGCCCACATTTTCGTGATCTACCAAATCTTCCAAAACCAAAACTGTGCGCGCATTGGAAATCAAATCTTCGCACGTGGGAAGCGGTTTACGTTCAAAACTAACGAGTGCTCCCCGATGAACGTGATACCCAGTAATAGTTTGCATAACATCATCGTCAACGACAGTGGGTGAAATTCGCTGAGTGAGCGCTAAGGGAAGTGAATCAACCCAACGCGAAGTAGTGAGTGCACTACGTGGGACATATCCAAGTTCTATAGCGCGTTCAATTGTGGTGGCACCTTCTGCGATGAATAAACCACATTCAGATTCTTTGGATCGTCGCCACTGAATATCTGTCAGATTCCTAAAATCATCTAACAACATGAGAGGAACTCACTCAATTGACAATCGCATTCCAACGACGACCAAAGGACGTCTGCTTGGAATCAACCGTTACGTCTGTCGAAAAAGTTCGTGAAACATTTTCTGAATTCAGTACTTGATCTATAGAACCAAACACAACCGTCTTGCCAGCCTTGAGCATCAACACATGGGTTGTGCTCGGCGGGATCTCCTCAACGTGATGAGTGACGAGTATCGAACATGGTGCACTTGGATCGCCTGCATACTCACCGAGTTGACGAGTGAGGTTCTCGCGCGTACCAATATCAAGACCAGCTGCCGGCTCATCAAGTAGTAACAATTCCGGATCGGTCATCAGTGAACGCGCAATCAAAGTGCGTTTGCGTTCTCCTTCAGACAATGAACCGAAAGTTCGATTCTCAAATTCCGCAATCCCCCAGTCGCCTAAAAGTTTCTTGGCCCGTCCGGTGTCCACCGAGTCGTACTTTTCGTTCCATGTGCCAGTCATTCCGAATGCGGCTGTGCGCACAACATTGAGGACTAATTCCTCAGGTTTAATTCGATCATTCATCGCTGCCGAGGAAACACCAATTCTCGGACGTAAATCAGACACATCAGTCAATCCAAGTTCTTCTCCGAAAACCGAAACCGTCCCTGAAGTTGGAAAAATCAGCACTGACGCCAGCTGCATCATTGTGGTTTTACCTGCACCATTTGGACCCAAAATAACCCAGCGTTGATGTGGTTCAACTATCCACGAGATATCTTTGAGAATGTACCGACCATCTCGGACAACCGAAACATTTTTGAAGTCAAGTACTGCGGACACGAGGGCAGCCTACCGACTTACGGAACACGCCCCACTAACCTCTGCCTGTGACTCGATCCTTAATGCTTAACGTGACTGGCCATGACAAACCTGGTGTTACGTCAGCATTGTTTTCGAATCTTCCAATCGATATCAAAGTGCTCGATGTGGAGCAGGTAGTCGTTCAAGGTCTACTCACCTTGGCAGTTTTGGTGGAGATTGATAAAGAAACTGATCTTGAACAACTCATCGCCCCCATCTCTACAAACCTGAGCAAACTTGGCATCCAACTCTCCTATGTAGTTGCAGACGACTTCTCAGAAACTTTGAGCGCTAATTTCCTGACCATCACGGTTTTGGGTGGCCCATTACAAGCCACGGCTATGGCTCAGCTAGCAACGAGAATTGCTGCTACTGGCGCGAATATCGATCGCATTCAGCGAATTGCGGCCTACCCCGTTACGGCACTTGAACTGACGATCAGTGGCGGCGACAAAGCCACCCTTCGACAGACGCTTGCATCTTTGTCTCACGAAGCGGGCATTGACATCGCGGTGTATCACGGCGGTATCGAACGTCGTGGCCGACAGCTCGTGGTCATGGATGTTGATTCAACTGTCATTCAGGATGAAGTCGTGGAACTCCTTGCAGAGCACGCAGGTGTTGGTGCCGAAGTCAAAAAGATCACTGATGCAGCAATGGCTGGCGAACTAGATTTTGAGGAATCCCTTCGGGCTCGAGTAGCTCTCCTCAAAGGACTACCTGAATCCATTTTTGCCGAGGTCTATTCCCAACTTCGTCTGACTCCAGGTGCACGAACTTTGTGTCGAGTTTTGAAATCTCTCGACTACCACGTTGCTCTTGTTTCAGGTGGGTTCACACAGGTAGTTGAGCCACTCGGCCATTCACTCGACGTTGATCATGTGCGAGCTAATGAACTCGAAGTCGTTGATGGAATTCTGACTGGAAATGTTGTTGGTGAAGTTGTCGATCGAGCCGGAAAAGCTAAGGCATTGGTTGAATTTGCCGAACAGCACAACATTCCACTCTCGCGGACTATTGCCATTGGAGACGGTGCAAACGATCTCGACATGCTCGCAACTGCAGGATTAGGTATTGCGTTTAATGCCAAGCCAGTGGTGCGTGATGCAGCGGATACCGCTGTGAATGTTCCATACCTAGACACCGTGCTTTATCTGCTGGGTATCAGTCGTCAAGAAATCGAAGATTTCGACAGTCAAAACGGGTTCGAAAGAACGTATCCCAGCGTTTAGTTCAATGCGTCTTTAGGTGTCACAAAATCGACGATTCGCGCTGTGTGCGCTCGCCATTGTTCCCACGGTAAATCTGATTCCAAGACCGTGATTGCCGCAGTTGGATACTTCATATGAATGCTATGGACTTTGTCCGAGCTTTCTTCATCTGCAAGAGTCACAGCCAAACCTGGAATGCCAGGTCCATGCCCAACCAGTATTGCTGTCTCTACAGAAAGTGAATTCACGACCTCGAGTAATGAGGCAACAGA
>JBEBBR010000078.1:0-7247 GCA_041158285.1 Actinomycetota bacterium | reverse complement strand
CAATCAGCGCTTCTTGCAAAACCTGAAGTGGTGACTGAGCATGTTTATAAAACGTGGCGCGGTTTATCTGGGCGGCTCGAGCCAACTCAGCCACAGTGATGTCTCCGACATGGCCATCCGCCGCCAACTTAAGAGCGGCATCACGCAGGTTCTTTCGAGTTCTAACCACCCGAGCATCAGTGGCAGATAATGCTGATTTAGCCATGGCTTCACGGTAGAGCCTCTCCCGGATTTAAGCAACACCTGTCGCTTAAATGCTTCCAGGGTGCCGAAAATGCCAATGAATGCAAAAGGGACCTCCCAGAAAGAAGGTCCCCAATGCGAATTCAATCGCCGAATATCAGCAGCACGTTGTTTACCTTGACTGCAAGGCGTCAAGTGCAATTGCCATGCCCATCAGCACCCGAGAATCAATTGACGCCCAGGCTTGATCATCCATGTGAAGTACATAACTGTCTCTGACAACAGACACCTTTTTGTACCGGCCAACAACTCCGCCAGTCGAAGAATCCAAAACACCAAAGTGATACGGGAAGAACTTGATCAAATCTCCAACAACCGGGATGAAGTCCGACAAACGGCGCAAAATTGCAATCAGCGCATTGTCCTCTTCAAATCGAAAGATAACTCTGTCATTAGCATCTAGAACTAACCACGAGCTCACCAAAATGCTTTTCTGGAAATCCTTCTTGATTGACCCAAGTAAAACTCCTGACGCATCTTCGATCAGGTATCTACCGTGAATGTCTAGCACCTTTTCCGCACGCATTGTGAAATTTAGCGAAGACTTTGAGCTATCAGTATAGAAAGAAATTTTCTCGCGAATCTTCATTTTTGCTTGTTCTGCGAAGGCCACCAACTGCCCGGATTCCCCACTTGACGATGCGTCACGAATTTCATATTTATTCGTGAGCACCGTGATTTTCTGAAGGATAGCGAGTTTCGGATTCATGTGTCGTCCTATGTTGAGAATGGCATTACTTTGGCGACCTTAGCACGTTAGTGAAAGGCAGTGATTCAAATTTCTCGCTAAAACTATCGATTAGAAGACGAAGAAAAGCAATCAACCTCTCATCAAAATCCCTACAAAACATGACATCTATTCGGTTTAGACGGCAAAGTTGTTAAACAAAATCTCGATAACCTTGATTTCGTTTTCACAACTGAAAGAATTCTTTAATGACAGTTAGTGCTTCCAGAAATTACATCGCCGCGGCATTATGTGTAACTATGGTCACTTTGACCACATCTGCGTGTTCACCATTCGGTGGCAATTCACCAGAAGCTCGCAAAGCTTTAGAAATTGCTAACACACTCCATAGCAATCCAATCGACGGAATGACCAATTTAGAGCTCATCGGGCCAGATTGCGGAATAGATTATTGCAACAACGATTCTTCATTTAGTGCGAAACCTAAAGAAGGACCCCTTGATGCTACCCATTGTGAGGCAATTTATTCCTGGGTTACGAAAAATCTAAGTGATGTGGAAGTTTTGGTTTCGTACAATCGCACTGACAAAAATCACGGTATATATGGTTGCAAGAGTGTTCTGCCAACTATGTTCTATGCCGCAATTCAATATGCAGGTTTCTATGACGGAACACTCGTGCAAGTTTATTCGCAGAGCGACCGTGTGACCATCCAAATCGACAGCGAGGGAATAACTTCACTCGATGAACTCTTCGGCGTTGACCCTAAGGTCGAAGTCACTGGTCAGTTACTGAATCAGTTCGCGGCATACCGCGAGTCTCAAGGAATCAAACAATTCAGCGAAAAGAATGTTCAAGAAATTGTGGACACTTTTCGCGCAAACCCAACTTTCACGTCACTCAAAGGAAAAGTGTCCTGGAAAGCTGATAACTCTGGGAAAGTCCGAGAAATCCACTTGGATTATGGAAATCAGGGGCTGCTTCCCTTTTGTATCTCTATTGAACCTTGGGACACCGATAGGTTCGGAGTAGATCCTGGTCCCGATTACATGATGATTTTCCAAGACGAAGGTGAACCACTGGACCAGTTCGGTTTTGCATTTAGCGGCGATTGCTCAAACGCATAGACCGAAACTAGGGAAATCCTCAGTTTAGGTGCGGTGACTTCTGATTGATAAAGTTCGCGAAATTCTTAATCAGGAGCGCCGTGAAGTACAAATCATTCATTGCAAGCGTTGCAACAATCGCATTCGCTTTTTCAATTCAACCAGCTGAAGCTGTAACTCCAAGCGATATCGGCGCCATTGTCGATATCGTCAGCGAATCCACCAATGACTACATCGAAAACTATCAACTTCTAGATTTCGGTTCAGGGAATATTGGTTCGATCTACATCGAAAACAACCTGTACAAGATCAAAACTTCGTTTGACAGTGGAAAGACTTGGAGCGAAGCATTTGATCTGACAAATGCAACTGATCCTTTCCGCAGCCCCATTTTCGAAGTGCTCAACAACACTCAATTCATCATGCTTTGGTCTGAAGGTTGGAATACCTATGATGATTATCTGAGTGCGGTATTCACTGTTTCCCCTACTGGTATCACTAAGTCGGACACCGTGACGGTGTATGTAAACGACAATATCAACCGTCAAATTCTTATGTACTCCCAAGGGTATGTGATCGTTGGCGACGGCGCGATCTATCTCTACCTTGGCATTATGGACTACATGGATTACTCAAATCCAAATTCGGTTTGGGAATTTACATCTCTCGATAATGGCGCGACTTGGACAAAAACTGCTGAGGTCATGACCGCGGCTACAAATATGCAAGGTAGCGTGGCAAATGCGAAGTACATGGGAGCTGGAAAGCGCGTAGTGCTGATGACCGGACGAACCTACGCACAAAATGACGCGAGAACGTTGTTGAGATACTTCGATGGCACTTCTTGGCAGACACTTCTTGAAGACCCAGCAGAGAACTACCGAACTTACTTTGTTGAACCAACAAAGAATGGCGCTGGATTGGTCGTGGTCGGTTACAACAATGCAGGTATTTTCGATGTCGCAACTTACGTATGGACAGATATGACGTCTGCACCGCTTGTGACACTTAAACACAATGAAGCTTATGCAGAGGTGTACGCAGTTTCTTCTGACGGCGATTCTCGAATTGCAATGACCTATGTCGACAAAGCGAACGGCCAAAATTTCTACGGTGCACGATCTGTCGAAACCGAAATCTCAACTGACGCCGGAGTCACTTGGACAAATGTCGTCCATGACACAGTGGACGATGCGATTCCAGCCCAAGATATGCGACTTTACGGTTCATTTGTACTTGTTGGTGACAACAATCAGATCATCACAAGCTACGCCTACAACACTGCAACCATGGATGGCTTCACCGTGAAATTCGTAACCTCAAACGACAATGGCCAAACCTGGTCTGAACCTGTCGTTGTAATCGATGGAATGGTCAATGACAACTGGTCTGAGCAGTTCACGTGGAGCAAAGGTGGAGACGCTTATTACAGCTTCACTAAGGCGTTCGACCTTGCCAACAATTACTACTCTGTTCCAGCAATCATCACCATCAAGGGTGCACCTGCTCTTCCAGAGAAGACCACATACAAACAACAATTTAAGTACAAGAAATTCTCAATGTGGTCAACAGAAAAGGCTGCACTCCGCGAGTGGGCAAACCTGTTCCCAGACGGAACTGACTTTGTAGTGACTGCGCCTAACTACACCAAGGTCAATCAAAAAATTGCCGCAGCTAGAAGCCTCGCTCGAGCTAATGCAGTTGCGAAGGTTTTACGCAATTGCGGTCTTGATGTGACTGTCGTGAAGGGTAGGTTGGTGAAGAAAATTCACCCATCTGCTGGACGTCAAGTAATTGCACGTCTTGCAACCAAGTAACAATCTGTAAATCACTGTGGGAGGGTTGGAATTTCCAACCCTCCCACAGTGCTATCCGCGTAGATTTAGTCGTGAAGCGAATTCCAAAACTTCACGAGTTCACGCGAGGTTGTCACGGGATCTTCTTCATTGGGGCAATGGCCACAACCTGGAATTGAAGTGATCGTTGCACCTAAACGTCGAGCAACCGCACTTTGTTGTTCTGGAGTCCACACATCATCATGTTCGCCAAACATGGAATGAAACTTCACACCAGTTGCCGCTAATTCATCAGTGCGATCTGGTTCAGTCTCAATGATGTTGACGGTTGCAATGTGTGCTTGTGGATCAGTGGACAACCATCTCTGTTTCGTATGCGCCGGCCAGGACTCACTTGGACCAAATGCGATCGCAGGGTCAGGATGAATAGACAATGAATCCCACACTTCGGCCATCGAACGGTCGGCCACAAAGTTCGCAAAGTTGCGATAACGCGTTGTATCGCGAGACGCGTCAGGTCCAGTGCCAAGTAGTGTGTAGGTCAGAAATCGATCTGGATTGTGTATCACAGCTAGTCGAGAAATCATGCCACCAAGTGAGTGTCCGACCAGATGTGATGAACCAACACCGAAGTGATCCTGAATCTTCAGAATGTCATCTGCGAAATTAGCAATGTTGTACAGATCAACAGATACATGACCACTTTGATTATGACCTCGATGATCATGTGCCAGAACTCGAAACCCAGCAGCCGCAAGAAGTTGGGCGAGTTCCCAGAAATCCTCTTTACTCCCAGTGAATCCATGCACCAACTGCACGGTCGCGATTGGCTGTCCTTCTGGTAATACTTCCAAAACTGCGAGTGTCACATCTGGAAACTCAAGCTCATGAATCTTTGCGTTCGCTGGCAGCGCTAGGAGCGGTTTGATACTCACAATGGCCTCTTCACATCAACTATTAAAGGTGAACACAGATTATCGCCGGATGCACTCTTCTGAAGAGCTGCTCCTCCATTAAGTTTGCCCATATAAAACCCGTGAACTACGGCTATGAATGGAGCACAGGGATGAGATCGCGCATATTGCGAGACGTTGTGATGGGCCTCAGTGTTCTCGCCGCTGCATTCGCCACGATTACCCCTGCTAATTCCGTAGAACCACTCCCCTACAGCACCACTGATTCTCCGTATGTGGAAGGCGTAGATCTCGCTTCCTCTGTGTTCGACCCACTAGACGTTTCAAACATTTCCCTCGTAACCGATGAAGAAGTCATTGAACATTTCCGCCGCTGCTGCAATTGGGAGTACGAAGGACCTTGGCAGGCAGCCGAGTTAACAATGACAGTAAAAGGCCAGACCGTCGGGCCGCTGCTTGTCGGATTTCACCTCAAGGGCGCTTGGGGTTCCTGGGTCGGAATCGACCAAAAGCCAGGTATCAAAATCAAAGTTGATGCATTCATCAAAAACCAAACAGTTTTTGGTATCAAGAAACTTATCCTCAACAACATGTGGCAAGAAGGCAGCGCCTTCAATCAGCAGCTCACCATGCGGCTATTTCGAAGCATGAATGTTCCTGCATCTCGCACTGGATACACCCATCTAACAATCAACGATCTCAACTATGGCCTTTACACATTGATCGAGTCACTTGATCGCGCAAGTTTGCCTCGATGGTTTCCCACAACTAAACATCTTTACAAAGGTGGCGTGCCAAATCACGGGGCCGACTTGACGCCTGAATACGAGTGGGCCTTACAAGTTGAAACCGGTAGCCAAACCGATCGCTCAGATTTAACGCCTTTCCTTGCTGCAAATGTTGCCGATGACTGGTGGACCGAAATCAATAAAGTCGCCGATATGCAAGAAATGGTCCGAGAGTGGGTTGTAGAGAATATTTCTGGCCACTGGGACGGTTATAACTTGAACGGCAATAACTACTACTTACATGTTGATGACTCTGGAAAATTCAGCATGATGCCATGGGGTGTCGATCAAACCTGGCAAGGCACTATTGGTTACACAGACTCAAACAAATTAATGGGTCAAAAATGTCTGCAAACTCCTGCCTGTACAACTATGTGGTACCAAGCAGCTGCAGACGCGACCTACGCAATTGAAAAACTTGATCTTGCTGGAATGGCGAATGCAATCAAAGCTCGTATCAATCCTGAACTCCAAGCCGAACCGTGGAATAGGCGAAACTGGAGTTACTGGGATTCTATGTGGAATCAGAGTTACACAATCGACATGATTGCTGCCAATGCTGCTTGGCCAAAAGAAAATATCTTTTATAACAACCGTGCAAAAATCGAATTAAACGACAGCGCACTTAGCGCGTTGACAGTTAGTGGAAATACGTTAGAAATTCCCGTCGCTGACAACACACTTGCAGATATTTCGCTTCCAGCAGGAACTCGGAGCGCCACGACGGTTGCAACCGCTCGACAGGCAGGAGCACTTGTCACCGTTTCAGGAAACACAAGTTTGGTTGATGGCTGGAACAACATCACGATTAACGTTTCGTCGCCAAATCGCAAAAGCACCCAGGTATACGTTGTGCGCGCATATGTTCCGAAGTTAATTACAAAAGTAGTAAATGTTGTATTTAATGCGAAAAATCAGATCACTGCTGCATCTTTGAAAACTGTTAAAAGTTTGGCTGCGCTGGTGACTAGTGAAGCTAGAGAATCAGTGTCCTTAACAGTTGCTGGTTCATCTCCGCAACGCGCCAAGCGAATGTCATCAATCACAAGAATCTTGACGAGTGCAGGAATGCCTGCGCCCGCGTCTACAAAGCTTCAGTACGATCGAGCCATCAAGACTTTGAACATGAAATTAACCATCACGTACGTCGCCTAGCCCCACACTTGGCCGTATTTCTGCTCTTTTGCGGGGTTAACGTTTTGCACCGATAATAGGTGCAATATTGCAACCATTTAAGGAGCATCCCTCGTGGATAATTCAGGTAAATGCCCAGTCGCCCATGGCGCGCACACCACGTCTGGCACTTCGAGCACAGAGTGGTGGCCAAAGGCTCTCAACCTCGAGATTTTGAGCCAGCATGACACTAAAACCAATCCACTTGGGGGAAATTTCGACTACCGTGAAGCCGTCAAAACTCTAGATTTCGTTGCCCTCAAGGCCGATGTCAAAGCAGCCCTCAAGGACAGCCAGTCTTGGTGGCCTGCTGACTGGGGTCACTACGGCGGTCTCATGATTCGCCTCGCCTGGCACTCTGCAGGTTCTTACCGCACCGCAGACGGCCGTGGTGGCGGTGGAACCGGCAACATCCGCTTCGCCCCTCTTAACTCATGGCCAGATAACGCCAACCTCGACAAAGCTCGCCGCCTCTTGTGGCCAGTCAAGAAGAAGTACGGCAACAAGATCAGCTGGGCAGACCTCATCGTTTTGGCTGG
>JBEBBR010000077.1:0-2656 GCA_041158285.1 Actinomycetota bacterium | reverse complement strand
AGTTTTTGTTTAGCGATTTCGCCTCTGTGGTCGCCACACCACAAGAGCAGTGGATGATGATTGACGAATCAAATCATCAAGCTTTTGGCGCAATCGGAGATTTTCTTCTTCCAACGACATGATGCGTTGGATCCCCGCTAGGTTCACACCATCAGCTGTGAGTTGAGTGACTTCACGCAGACGAGCAATATCGCGAAGTGAATAAAGTCGAGTCTTTCCCTCCGACCGACTTGGACTTACCAAACCGAGTCGGTCGTATTGGCGCAAAGTTTGTGGATGAAGATTGGCTAGCTGTGCTGCAACAGTGATGCCGTACACAGCTGCATCAACATCGATGTCCGGAATTCCGATTTCACGTCCAGCCATCACACACCGTCCGGATCAATCCGAGGTGCCGCAGCGGCACGCTTTAAGAGATCTTCACGTGGATCAATATCTTTCATTGCTTCGCGATATGACTCAAGCGCTTCACGTGCTGCTTTAGAAAGTTTTTGGGGCACAGCAATCTCAACGGTTACTAAGAGATCACCTTGTTTACCTTTGGCAGTCTGAACTCCTCGACCTTTCAACCGAAAGATTTTTCCGGAGTGAGTGCCAGCAGGAATTTTTAGTTTCACTGGCCCACCAGTAACTACCGGTACTGCAACCTCCGCGCCAAGTGTCGCTTCGTCTAAACCAATTGGCACAGTGACGGTGAGGTGATCATCTTTCCGTTGAAAAATCGGATGCGCGGTAACAGTGACTAAAACAATGAGGTCACCTGATGGACCACCTTGAGTTCCAGGACCTCCGCGTCCAGCCAAACGGATCCGTGCTCCATCTTTGACACCCTGTGGAACTTTGATGTTGATCGAGCGAGTGTCACGAACAATTCCTGCACCACGACAGTCATTGCATGGATTGTCAATCAATCGACCAGTGCCACGGCAATCGCTGCAGGTTTGAGGAATTCCAAAACCGCCAACATTGCGAGCAACTTGTCCAGCACCTCTACACGTGGTGCAAGTTTTCGGTGAAGTTCCCGGAGCTGCACCCGACCCTTTACAACGTGAGCACTGCGTGTCACCAGTAATTCGAATCGGTGCACTCACACCTTGTAGTGAGTCAGCAAACGAAACTGTGATTCGAGTTTCGAGATCTTCGCCACGGCGTGGCCGGTTTCGACTTGCGCCGCCACCACCAAACATTCCTCCGAAGATGTCTTCGAAGTTCATGGTGCTCGTAAAGCCGCCTTGTTGTCCGCCTCCAGGGAAGCCGCCACGATAAGCCCCACTCGCTGCGGCTTGACGTACTTCGTCATATTCACGACGAGTGGTGTCATTGCCGAGTACGTCGTACGCCTCTGAAACCGATTTAAAACGAGCTTCAGCTTTGGCGTTGTCTGGGTTGGCGTCAGGGTGCAACTCTTTCGCCAACTGACGATATTTCTTTTTGATCTCATCAGCAGATGCTGATTTGTCAACGCCTAGAACTTTGTAGAAGTCCTTGTCAATCCAATCGGGATTCATTGTCACCCCTTCCTTTCAACGTAATGTTTAGTGGATTATTGAGAACTAATTTGTTGGCGCAGAAATTTCTTCAACACCGACGCGCGCTGCGCGAAGCACTCGACCGGCATGACGGAAACCTGCCTGATAGACAGAAGTAACAACAGTGACAGTTGGACCTTCAGTCTCAGTGTTTTGGTGAGTTAGCGCTTCATGCATTGCTGGATCAAAATCTTCGCCGACTGCACCGAAGGTTTCGAGGCCAAATTTCTGAACAACTGCATCGACTGCTTCACTCACACTTTTGAATGCACCGGTTAGTTCATCGTGTTCACGCGCACGTCCGAAGTCATCAAGCACTGGAAGCAATGCTGCGAGAACTTCACCGATAGCGGCTTCGCGTGCAGCTGCACGATCACGTTCAACACGTTTGCGGTAATTTGAATATTCTGCAGAGAGTCTTTGTAGATCAGCAGTCAGTTCCGAAATCTCATCTTCGATTCCAGACTCTTGCTCCTGATCCGCAGCTAACTGCGCATCAACTTGGGCATCGTGATCAGCGTGGGCCGCTGAGTCGAATCCAGAGGATTGCGACTCAGCAGCTTCGCCTACACCGTTGTGTTCGGTCATTTCTTTTCGTCCTCGTCGATTACTTCACCTTCGACAATGTCTTCGTCGTCAGAAGTCTCGCCTTGACCAGATTCATCGGCAGCATTTGATGCGTACATCGCTGCGCCGATTTCCTGAGACAACGTAGAGACTCGCTCGATACCGGCTTTGATCGCAGCATCGTCATCGTTGGCAACTGCAGTCTTGAGTTCTTCAAGTGCGGTTTCGAGATCCTGCTTTTGTTCTGCAGAAATTTTCTCGTCGTTTTCTTTGACGAATTTCTCGGTCTGGTAAACCAAGGTTTCAGCAGTGTTGCGAATCTCAGCAGCTTCCTTGCGGGTTGCGTCTTCAGCAGCGTGAGCTTCGGCATCCTTCATCATGCGATCGATCTCTTCTTTGGAAAGACCCGAACCACCGGTGATGGTGATGGATTGTTCGGTACCTGTTCCGAGATCTTTTG
The DNA here is from genome assembly GCA_041158285.1 of Actinomycetota bacterium. GTDB lineage: Bacteria > Actinomycetota > Actinomycetes > S36-B12 > UBA5976 > JAFMIT01. The sequence continues at coordinate 100 of JBEBBR010000077.1, read as the reverse complement.
CGCTCACATGCACGATGCCGTTGGCATCGATATCGAAGGACACTTCAATCTGCGGTACGCCGCGAGGAGCTGGTGGCAAACCTACGAGTTCGAAGGTTCC
>JBEBBR010000076.1:0-2782 GCA_041158285.1 Actinomycetota bacterium | reverse complement strand
GGAGATGAACTCATTCTGCGGAGGCTTCACCTTCGGTTGCAGCTTCATCGTCATCAGCAACAGCCAATGACAACTTTCCGCGCTGATCGATTTCAGAAATTTCAACCAAAATCTTTTGACCAACAGAAACCACATCATCTACATTGTCTACGCGCTTGCCACCGGCAAGTTTGCGAAGTTGTGAGATGTGAAGCAAACCATCTTTGCCAGGCATGAGTGAGATAAACGCACCGAAAGTTGTGGTCTTCACAACGGTTCCGAGGTAACGCTCGCCGATTTCTGGCATATGTGGATTTGCAATGGCGTTGACAGCTGCACGTGCAGCTTCTGCCTTGATGCCATCGCTTGCACCGATGTAGATAGTTCCGTCATCTTCGATGGTGAGGTCAGCGCCAGTATCTTCTTGAATCTGGTTGATGACCTTGCCCTTTGGTCCGATAACTTCACCAATCTTTTCGACTGGAATCTTGATGCTGATGATGCGAGGAGCCAAAGCAGACATTTCGTCTGGATCGCCAATCGCTTCAGCCATCACATCAAGGATGGTGAAACGTGCATCGCGAGCTTGAGTCAAAGCACCAGCAAGAACGGATGCAGGAATACCATCAAGTTTGGTATCTAACTGCAAAGCAGTGACGAATTCGCGAGTACCTGCAACCTTGAAGTCCATGTCACCGAATGCATCTTCGGCACCGAGGATGTCAGTGATTGCAACGTATTCAGTCTTGCCATCAACCTCATCAGAGATGAGACCCATAGCGATACCTGCAACAGGTGCCTTCAATGGCACACCAGCGTTAAGCAAAGACATGGTGGACGCACAGACAGAACCCATAGAGGTTGAGCCGTTTGAACCCAATGCTTCAGATACCTGACGGATTGCGTAAGGGAATTCTTCGCGGGTTGGAAGAACTGGCACGAGTGCGCGTTCTGCCAATGCACCGTGACCAATTTCGCGACGCTTTGGAGTTCCGACTCGACCAGTTTCACCAGTTGAGTATGGAGGGAAGTTGTAGTTATGCATGTAACGCTTGCGGGTCTCTGGTGAGAGAGTGTCCAACTGCATTTCCATCTTCAACATGTTGAGAGTGGTAACACCCATGATCTGGGTTTCGCCACGTTCAAACAATGCTGAACCATGTGCACGTGGAATAACTGCAACTTCAGCTGAGAGCTGACGGATGTCAGTGATACCGCGACCATCGATACGAATCTTGTCGCGAAGTACACGTTGGCGAACAACGGACTTAGTCACTGAGCGAAGTGCTGCAGAGATTTCTTTTTCGCGGCCTGCGAATTCTTCAGCCAATTTCTCGACGATAACATCCTTGATGCGATCAAGTTCGTTTTCGCGATCAGCCTTAGAAACGATGGTCATTGCAGCAGCGATATCGGCCTTAGCCAATTTCTCAACTGCTTCGTAAGCATCTGCTTGGTAATCCAAGAACACTGGGAAAACTGCTGTTTCCTTACCAGCTTCAGCAGCAAGTTTGGCTTGTGCTTCGCACAAGGTGTGAATGAAGCCCTTTGCAGCATCGAGACCAGAAGCAACGATCTCTTCAGTAGGAGCAGTCGCGCCACCCTTCACGAGTTCGATGGTGTTGGCAGTTGCTTCAGCTTCCACCATCATGATCGCGACATCGCCAGCAACAATGCGGCCAGCAACAACCATGTCGAAGACTGCATCTTCGAGTTGTTCGTGAGTTGGGAATGCAACCCATTGACCCTTGATGAGTGCAACACGCACACCACCGATTGGGCCAGAGAATGGCAAACCTGCAAGTTGGGTAGACATCGATGCAGCGTTGATTGCAATAACGTCATAGAGATGCTGTGGGTTGAGAGACAAAACTGTCACGACAACCTGAACTTCGTTACGCAAACCTTTGACGAAAGCCGGACGCAATGGTCGGTCAATCAAACGGCAGGTAAGAATTGCATCTTCGGTTGGACGACCTTCACGGCGGAAGAACGAACCAGGAATACGACCAGCTGCATACATACGCTCTTCGACATCCACAGTGAGTGGGAAGAAGTCGAACTGATCTTTTGGTGTCTTAGAAGCAGTGGTAGCAGACAGCAACATGGTGTCATCATCAAGATAAATAACTGCTGAACCTGATGCTTGGCGAGCCAAACGACCAGTTTCAAACTTGATGCGACGAACGCCAAATGTGCCGTTGTCAATCACTGCTTCGGAGGTGTGAATTGCGGGACCCTGCACGGGTGCCCTCCTTTATGTGTAATTCATAGAGGCCCAGAACTGCAGTACCTAAACGATGCCGATCATCGATCGAAGCACTCGAGATATTCGGATGCCACTACCGAGGACCGACCGTTGGTTCTTCACTTTGATGAAGAGCTTCTGGCGCCTGCGAATGCGGTGCGGATGAAATTATGTGGTTAGTCTGCCTGTAAAGGCTGACACGTTGTGGCTGCAACGCGGGTGGAATCCACCCGCGCCGCAAACACGACTAGCGACGAATGCCGAGACGGGCAATCAATTCGCGGTAACGGTTGATGTCGACCTTTGCCAAGTACTTGAGCAAACGACGACGACGACCAACGAGCAACAACAAACCGCGACGGCTGTGGTGATCGTGTTTGTGGGTCTTAAGGTGTTCAGTCAAATGATTGATGCGTGCGGTCAGGATTGCAACCTGAACCTCAGGGCTGCCGGTGTCGCCTTCTGAACGGGCGTAATCGGCCATCAAATCTTTTTTGTCGGTTGATTCGACAGACATGTTTCTCCTCGGGCGCGGACTGACTGGGTCACAGTCAT
>JBEBBR010000075.1:0-6472 GCA_041158285.1 Actinomycetota bacterium | reverse complement strand
TCAAATGCGGCACATGCACAGAGGCAACATCACACACTTGCGATAAGTCGTTGCGCACCAAATCAACGATCATTATGTTTTCGCTGATGTCTTTTTCAAGGAATCCATCGGGATCAGATGCAGTGCCTTTGATGGGTGATGACAAAAGATCTGCTTCACGTCGTTTTAGGAATAACTCTGGCGACGCGCTCACAATCACAACTTCTGACTTACCCCATTGCGCAAGCCGCTCATCAACTACATGCAGCAGACTCAAATATGGTGCTGGATTACCATCACTCAATAATGCAAAAAGTGCGAGTGGATCTGCATCCGAATCCTGCGGCCACTCTGCTGACATTTGCCTGCACACATTGACCTGGTACACATCGCCTTCAGCAATTTTCTGTTGTGCAAATTCGACGTTTGCGACATATTCAGTTTCGTAAGTGTCAGAAACCCATTCACTCGGTCCAATCCAGCTGCCGGCTAAAGCCAGGTCGAGTGGCTGCCACTTCTCGAATTTGAATGCTAAAACCGGGCCTTCAAAGAATCCGGCGACAAACCATTTCCCAGAACCATCAAGGGAAGACAGATCATCTGTGATCGCGCTTAGGTCGGATGCCATCTGGCCTCCGAATATCGCAATCGCATGCTTCATGGGGTAACTGTACGAACGGTGACCCACTTCAAGCAGGTGGAGATCACTGCATGTGGGACAAAGTGGGGTATCCGTTCAGACCCCCGATTGGGTGACCGCATGAATATCGGGTAAAGTCCCGCCCCGTACCGCTCGCAGGAGCGATACGCGGATGTAGCGCAGTTGGTAGCGCATCACCTTGCCAAGGTGAATGTCGCGGGTTCGAGTCCCGTCATCCGCTCGGCGCAGGTCTCTTGGGCCTCGCGGTGGAGTGGCCGAGAGGCGAGGCAACGGACTGCAAATCCGTGTACACGGGTTCAAATCCCGTCTCCACCTCTCAAAAACTCAATTTCACCACAATCTGGTCGATTGGCGCAGTTGGTTAGCGCGCTTCCTTGACATGGAAGAGGTCAGGGGTTCGAGTCCCTTATCGACCACTAAAGCCCCTAGACGTAGGGGCTTTTTCATTTTCTAAACAATTAAATGCTTTCGCGGCTTAGTGCAACAAGTCGAGAAACAGCCCGACGGTATTTCTTGCGGTAACCACCTTTGAGCAATTCAGGTGAGAACAAAACATCCCAACTCACACCACTGCTGATGACCGGAATATCGCGGTCATATAGACGGTCAGCGAGTACCACCCAGCGCAAAGCTTGAGCGGTATCAGTCAAAGTTTCGACATCAGTCACACAGAGCGCAGAGATCTCCCCCACCATTTTTCGGTACTTCGATGGATGAACTAGAGATAAGTGATGCGTGAGTTTGTCGAACTCATCAAATGAAGCGCCTCGAATACTGCGAGCCTTCGCAATTACTTCAGCGGAACTCAACGGCGTTGGTGCTGCCGGTAATCCGCGGTGACGGTAGTCATCACCATCGACTTTGAGGTTTTCGAAATGGGCAGCTAAACCCTGGATCTCGCGAACAAAATCATCCGCTGCAAATCTCTCTTCACCCAAACGATCTGGCAAGGTGTTGCTCGTTGCTGCGAGGTAGACACCTTTTTCGACCAAACGCATGAGCAAGGTTGACATCAAAACTGTGTCGCCTGGATCATCAAGTTCGAATTCATCGATGCAGACCAATGTGTATTGAGAGAGAAGTTCTACTGTTTGAGCAAACCCGAGTGCTCCAACCAAATTGGTGTATTCAACGAAAGTGCCATACACCTTTGGCACATCAGTTTCGAACCACAACGAAGCAAGTAAATGTGTCTTGCCAACTCCAAATCCACCATCGAGATAACGGCCAGGACGTGACTGAGTCTTTCGATTCCAGAATTTCCGTGGTGACGAAATCTCTTTCGAAAAATCCTGCAGATTTTTCACTGCTGCACTTTGGGTGGGTTGAGCTTCATCAGCGATGTAGGTGGCAAAGCGAACGTCGGCAAAGTGCGGTGGCGGAACCAGGTCTTCAACCAATTGCTGAGGAGTCACCTCGGGAAAGATTGAGCAGAGAGCTAGATTGTGCTCAGCATCGGGTGACATGAGGCGTAACACTAGAGAATCTGAAACACTTACGCTCATGCTGCCTGCAACTGAAATGATCATGTCGCGATCAACATTCGAAACCCCAGGGGTTCGAGGCGTCCTTATTCGCGCAGCCAACGGCGCTTGGGGGGATGAAACCGGGTCCTCTCGTAGCATCTCGAGCTCAGAGGATCTGCGGTGGATGCTCTCACAGCGAGCAGTGAGTGATGCAGTCCTCGTCTCCGTCGGCACAGCACTCAAAGAGAAATATGACCATATCCGTCTGAACGAATCGATGAAATCACGTCGTCATGAGCTTGGACTTTCTGATGAAGTGAAATTGGTCGTCAGCACCCAATCATCCGAGCGTCTCCCGTTGGCGCTCGAAATCAGTGACTACGTCGTGACCACGAGTGCAGCACTCAAATCCTCGCAAGTCAGCCCATCATCACCTGCGTTTGCTCAGGTCATCATCGCTGGCGATATTGCAATCTACTGGAATGAAGCTTTAACTCAACTCAATGAGCGGGGTTTGGTTCGCATCGTCTGCGAAGGCGGGCCATCACTCATTGATCAACTCATTCAAGCTGATTTGTTGGATCAACTAGCTCTCACAACCAGTCCGCACGACGGAGCACTGAGTGCAGAGTTCGCTGCGATTAACAATTTCATTGACAGTGAAGTACACACCGAAATTTATAAATCAGATAGCTTCACCTTTGAGTTCATCGGACAGTTGGCGACATGGGAACAAAAACTTTCGCCCGAAGAGTTTTACGTTTTACGACACGGTGGAACTCAGGCACCGTTCGCTGTTCCTTATGAAAAGAAACCTGCGCCTGGCTACTACACCTGTCGAGCATGCGGTGCGCGATTGTTTGATGCAGATACCCAATTCGATGCGCGCTGCGGCTGGCCTGCTTTTTGGAAACCAAGCGACACTGACGCAGTCAGATTATTGAGCGACAACTCCATGGGAATGCGTCGGGTCGAAGTGCGATGCAAAGCGTGCGACAGCCACTTGGGTCATGTTTTCGAGGGTGAAGGTTTTGGATTCGAAACAGATCAGCGTTACTGCATTAACTCAATCTGTCTCGTACGCCATCAAGAGTAAATAACTTTTAGCCGGCACCGATCGCAACCACACCTAGAAGTGCAGCGACCACTCCAACATATTGAATCGGCAGTAGTTTTTCTTTCAATATGAATCTCGCAAGCAAAACTGTTGCGACCGGATACAGCGAACCTAAAACACCAACAAGCGACAACATGCCAGATGTTGTGGCGATACCGAATGCAACGTTTGCCAAGACATCGAAGACACCAACCACTGCCAGCAACTTCACCGATCGTGGTTCAACCGTCAAAGAACGAATCGTGAATGACACTGCAATCAAACCAAGAGTGACTGTCACAATTCGCATCAGCAGCATTGTGCTCAGAACGCTGTATTGACTGCCTTCAGCCATTGCCCAAAAACAGGTTCCGAAACCAACAGCTGCACCCACTGCAAGGAATACAGGTTTGGGATCTGCTCCCCCACTAATTTCTGGTCCACTCGCAAATACAATTCCAACAATCGCAACAACGATTCCAAGATATTGCGATGCACTTGGTTGGTCACCAGAGATCAGACCTGCTGCGAGTGGAATCAATGCACCTAAAGCAGCGATGGGAGAAACAATTCCCATACGACCAATAGAGAGCGCTTGATAAAACATCATCAAGCCAGCAAACCCGCTAACACTGGCAAATACAGCCCACATCCAGGCGGCGCTATCCCATTGCCAGCCGGTGAGGACTCCGTACAGCGCAATGGTGAGTAACCCGAAGAACTGAGAGATTGTCACAACTACTGATACGTGGACTTTTTTCGAGGTGAAACCGCCGACGAAGTCAGCAATACCCCACATAACGCTTCCCATGAGCGCAAGAACAACAGCCATGACGGCACTGTACGAGTCTGACTTGAGTGCCATTCGAGCGGCGCGCCTGAGGAATTGTCCTAAGTGTCTGATTTACCCTCTGACTATGGCATTTTCTCAGCAGACCACTGACCGTTGGGCTGAGATTCAACACACCATTTCCGAAGTTCTTGAAGGTCGACTCATTCGTCCAGAGATTTCCCTCGACGGCGCTCCAGCTCCCGCCAAGTTAGCCACTTTCACCACAGCAATTTTGGCTGATGTGGATGTGGCGGGTGACGAGGTTGCTAGTGGTCGACTGGTGATCTTGCATGAACCTCAAGGACATGACTCTTGGGATGGAAATGTTCGCTTTGTTGGTTTTGTGCGTTCAGAACTCGAAACCGAATTGGTCACCGATTCCCTGCTCCTCGAAGTTGGCTGGACCTGGGTTGAGGATGCTCTAGCGCAGCGTGGCACACATCCAGTGGCCCTCAGTGGCACTGTTTCACGTGCTGGCTCACAATCATTCGGCGACATTGCCGAACGCGAACCTGAAGGCTCTGTCGAAATCCGAGTTTCCTGGACTGTCCCCGAAACAGATTCCATCGAACAACATATTTTGGCGTGGTGTGACATGCTTTCGAGCACCGCAGGTTTAGAGCCATTGCCTGAAGGCGTTTCAAGCATTTCTCGTTCCGGACCGAAACTGAAATAACGTATGTCTGAAGTTGAAAACAACGAAGTAGTCGAAGCACCGACTTCCGTTGCACTCACTGCACCGCGTGAAGGATTGCCCGAAGTAGCTGCAACCCACGAACATCTAGCCCAAGTTGCCCAGGCAATTGCCAAAGGTGTTGGCCCGATTGCGGTAGATGCAGAGCGTGCCAGTGGTTATCGATACAGCTCTCGCGCTTATCTCATTCAGTTGCGACGTGAAGGTTCAGGCTCTCACCTCATTGATCCCATCGAGATGACTGATCTCAATCCACTCGCTCAGGCAATGCAAGACGCTGAATGGATTTTGCATGCGAGCACCCAGGATTTGGGGTGTCTGCGTGAAGTTGGTTTACATCCAAACGCATTGTTTGACACTGAAGTTGCCGGCCGACTATTAGGTCGAGAACGTGTTGGCCTTGGCTATTTACTTGAAAGTGAACTTGGAATCAGTTTGGCAAAAGAACATTCAGCTGCTGACTGGTCCACTCGCCCACTTCCAGAACCTTGGCTTGTTTATGCCGCACTTGATGTTGAACTCCTCATCGAACTTCGTGAGATTCTTAAAAACGAACTCATCGAACGTGATCGCTGGCAATGGGCCGAACAGGAATTTCAGTACCTAGCGAATTGGCATCCACCTCAACCAAAACCAGATGCATGGCGGAAAACCAGTGGTATCCATGCTGTTCGTAATCCGCAGGAATTGGCGGTGGTTCGCGAATTGTGGATCGAACGTGATCGCATTGCCCGCGAAAAAGATAAAGCGCCAGGTCGAGTGCTTTCGGATGCTGGCATTATTGATATCGCGAAACTGCCGTTGAAATCTGCTCGAGACATTTTCCGGCTAGACAGTTTGCGAAATCGTGCTCACAAAGCTCTTGCAGACCATTGGTGGGAAATCCGCTCTCAAGCTCTCGCAATGAGTGGCGATCAGCTTCCTGGACCTGCACCTAAATCCAACAATCCTCCACCACCAAAAGCGTGGCCAGACAAGTTTCCTGAAGCAGCAGCACGATGGGATGTCATACGTCCAGCTGTGGTGGCGAAGTCTGAAGATCTAGGAATTGCTCCTGAGGTGCTGATCTCCCCTGAACTTATTCGCAGAGTTTGCTGGGATCCAGAGAACAATCTCTCGGACGCTGAGACTTTGCGCCAGTGGTTTGAGACACAGGGCGCCCGGCCATGGCAGGCACAGATCGCTGCTGATTGCGTGCTTCCTGCGTTTGAATCTATGTCTCACTGATTATTCACAATGCTGAGCAATCATGTGCTCAACAAATGTGAGTTGCAGCTGTAACTCGCGTCCACAATCTGCCGTCGCAATCAATGCCGCAGCGATGGTTTCTGGTGGAAGAAGCGGCGCTAAAGATGCACGCAATGTCGAATACGTCGTACGCGCACCATCCAAACTTCCAGCAAGATGTCCATGCGCTAGATGAAGTAGTACTGGCACATGCCGATGAATCACAGGATGTGAACGCAAAGTTGGTGGCACTATTTCTAGTAACCACTTGGTCAATGAATTCAGATGATTCGGATGGCCAATCGGCGCAACATAGGTAGGCCACCAGTCGTTCTGGGAATTACTTCGAGAAATAACAGAGGGGCTTGCCATGCATCACAGCATGCCAAGCCCCTCTGACAATGTGTTTAGAGCAGCGAGCGAAGTACGTACTGCAAGATTCCACCGTGGCGGTAGTAATCAGCTTCACCTGGTGTATCGATTCGAACTACAGCATCAAAACTTGTAACTGAGCCAT
>JBEBBR010000074.1:0-3472 GCA_041158285.1 Actinomycetota bacterium | reverse complement strand
AGCTTGGTCAGGTTCTCGGTCTCGAAATCCCACCTGTACAGATGTTCGCTAAGGGCTTCGAAGCAGGCGCAAAGGCAGCTAACCCAGCTGTTGAGGTAGACACCATCTACCACCCAGCAGGTGACAACGGCTTCAACGACCCAGTATGGGGCGCAACAGAAGCAAAGCGTCAGCTCGACCAGGGTGCAGACGTCATCTTCGGTGCTGGTGGTAACACCGGTAATGGTGCACTTGGCGAAATCGCTAAGGCAGCAGGAGCCGGAACTGACATCTTCTGCATCGGTGTTGACACCGATCAGTGGAACACCGTTCCAGCTGCACAGCCTTGCTTGGTTACCTCAGCAATGAAGTTGATCACCGATGGCACCAAGGACCTCGTCCTCGCTGCTAAAGATGGCACCATTTCAGGTGGCAACTTCTTCGGTTCAACCGGTCTTGCTCCTTACCACGACTTCGATGCCAAGATTGATTCAACGATCAAGGATGAAGTTGCTGGAATCGTTGCAGGTCTTGTTGACGGCACTGTCGTCACCGGTGTGACTCTGTAAGTAGCAAGTGCTTTACATTGGGAGCGGGGCGTCTAAAAAGGCGCCCCGCTCTCGCACACGTTAGGGAGAAAATGTCTGACATCAAAGATGCTGTCGAAAGTGCCGAACTTTCTACACCCAAGAAAATTTGGGAAGCATTAGTCAAGTACCAGGCAATTGTGGTTCCGATTGTTGCATTAGGTGTGGCATTCGGAATCGGAGCACTACTTATCAATTTGCAAGGTGTGAATCCAGCCTTTGCATATCAATCACTTTTTGAAAACGCACTCCTGACTTCTGATGGATTGCTGCGTACATTCCAAAAGGCAACGCCACTCGTCCTTGCAGGACTTGCAGTATCTGTTGCTTTACGCGTTGGACTTTTCAACATCGGTGCCCAAGGTCAGCTCGTGCTCGGTGCACTCGGTGCTGCGTGGGCTGGTTTCATGATGGAAGGTGCGCCAGCAATCTTGGTCGTACCTGCCTGTCTGGCAGTTGGAATCTTGTTCGGTGCCGTGTGGGCATCTATCGCAGGTTTACTCAAAGCCAAACGCGGTGTGCATGAAGTCATCTCAACTATCATGCTCAATTCAATCGCGGTCGGAATCATCGACTATTTGATCTCCTATCCTTTGCAAGAACCAGGTCAGTCGCTTCAACGCACGCCTGAAATTGTGGAAGCAGCAAAACTTCCAACGTTTGGATTTATGCCAATTGGTTTTGTTCTCGCAGTCGTACTCGCCATCATCATGGCTTGGCTTTTAAGTCGAACCACTTTGGGTTTCCGCTTCAACACAGTTGGTAAAAACAAATTCGCCGCGCTGTATGCAGGTATCAAAATTCCGGGTGTGGTCGTTGGAAGTATGTTGTTGTCTGGTGGTCTAGCAGGTCTTGGTGGGGCAATCGAAACTCTCGGTGTTACTTACCGATACGAAGCTGGATTTAATGCTGGCCTTGGTTTCGACGGTATCACCATCGCATTGCTCGCCCGAGCAAATCCACTCGCGACAATTCCCGCTGCAATTTTGATCGGAACATTGCGCTCTGGAGCTGCAAGCTTGCAATTCGACACTGGCATTCAGCCGGAAGTTGTGGATCTGATTTTGGCAATTACTTTGTTGCTCGTTTCAATTCCACTTCTTGCAGGAATCATCTTCCGCGAGCGCGCTGCAAAGAACGAAGCTCTTACCGGTGGATGGGGTAACTAATGTCTAACTTCATCAAAAATAATCTGCGCACCATTCTCATCGTCGCTGCGATTGTCATCGCGTATTACATTTTCTTCTTCGTTAGCCCAACTAAAGCAACCTCGATGTTGAACTTCTCGTGGTCGTATGCAATTCCATTGGTTCTTGCAGCCATGGTCGGTTTGGTGGGCGAACGTTCTGGTGTCGTCAACATCGGTATTGAAGGGCAAATGTTGTTTTCGGCATTTGCTGGATTCTTCACTGCGGCTTACACCGGTTCGCTTTATGCAGGCGTTCTGGCAGGTATTTTGGGTGGCGTCTTGATGGGTGCCTTCCTTGCCTGGACTACCGTCAAGTGGCAGATGGATCAGATCATCGCTGGTGTTGTACTCAACATCGTGGCTACGGGTGTGACCTCGTTTTATTACAAACAAGGCCAAATCTTGCCTGCAACTATGCAGGATTTTGATGTTCCACTCCTGAGTTCAATTCCACTTGTTGGACCAGTGTTCTTCCGCGGTGGCGTTTTCGCTTTGGCAACAATCGTTATCGTGCTGACATTGCAATACATGTTGTTCCACACTCGTTGGGGTCTTCGTACTCGCGCAATTGGTGAGTATCCAAATGCTGCGGACACAGCAGGTATCAATGTCATCGCTATGCGACTCGTCAACGTGACACTTGCTGGTGCACTTGCTGGTGCTGCTGGCGCGTACCTATCGATGGAAGCGACAAGTTCATTTGAACGTGGCTTTACTGCAGGTCGCGGCTTCTTGGCGTTGGCGATTTTGATCTTCGGCGCTTGGCATCCATTGCGCGTTGCTTCTGCAGCGCTGTTCTTTGGTTTCTCAACCGCTCTCGCTGCTCAGCTCCAAGCTGACGAAGTAATCAACATCCCACAACAGTTCATCAACATACTTCCATTTGTTATGACTCTCATTGTGCTCGCAACAGCTGCTGGTCGCGTTCGACCACCAGCCGCGAGCGGGCAACCTTTCGTGAAGGGTGGTGCCTGATGTCTAAGAATCTTCTCGAAGTCCGCAATGTCTCCAAAGCTTTTGGGTCAGTGCAGGCAAACAAAGATATTTCGATCGAAGTTGCCCCTGGCGAAATCATTGCGTTGCTCGGTGAAAACGGAGCAGGTAAGAGCACATTGGTAAAGCAGATCTTTGGATTGATAAATCCTGACTCAGGTGAAATCATCGTCAAGGATGATGCTCGGCCAATCAAGAATCCAAGCGATGCAATCGCACGCGGTATTGGCATGGTGCATCAGCATTTCCAGTTGGTGCCCGTGATGACTGTTGCCGAGAACATCATTCTCGGTAACGAGCCACGCAACGGTCTCAATCTCGATCTCGAAAAAGCGCGCACCATGGTGCGAACAATCTCTGAGCAGTATGGCTTGGAAGTTGATCCAGATGTAGCGATCGAAGATCTTCCCGTCGGAACTCAACAACGTGTTGAAATCCTCAAAGCACTTTCTCGCGAAGTTGATCTGCTGATTCTTGACGAGCCAACTGCAGTTTTAACTCCACAAGAAACCGATGAACTTCTCGATGTAATGCGCGCTCTCGCAGCCCAGGGAACTTCTATTGTTTTCATCACACATAAATTGCGTGAAGTTCTCGCGGTCGCTCACCGCGTCTATGTTTTGCGCGGCGGCGAGGTTGCAGGTGTTGTGAATGCTGCTGATACTGATCAAGCTGGACTCGCTCACTTGATGGTCGGCCGCGATGTGGTTTTGCGCGTTGACAA
>JBEBBR010000073.1:0-3111 GCA_041158285.1 Actinomycetota bacterium | reverse complement strand
CCTGCAGGTGCAGTAACGGTCTGTTCAGCGTTGTCGTAGCCAACATTAAGTTGCAACATCACAGGCACAGACACAGCGGTGTAGAAGTTCATGGTAACAATTTTGTTTGATGAACTTGTGTACTTCGTAGTGGTGGCAGCTGAATTCAATACTGTGACACCGGCATATACCTGTCCACCGTTACGAGTGATCTTGAGTCCGTTTCCGCCATTGCCACCTGCTGGAACAGCTGCAACTTCGGCTGAAGCACCTTCGAAACCAACTTCGATGAAGCCGGTGGTGTCGTTGTCTTCAAAAGTCACGAGAGTTGAGTCGGCAGTGCGCGGCACTACGACGGTTGAGGTTGCTGGGAAGTAAACGTCGTCGTAGTAATAAATGTCACCAGTATTTGTCGAACCGTTGTCTGAAAACACGCTTGCTTTGTTGTAGCTGATATTCGCGTTTAGACCGCTGAAGGTGAAAGTCAAGGTTTCCCATGAGGTGCCAGTGGTGAAAGCTTCTGCTTCAACAAAAACATTTCCATCAGTGCGATCTTCAATTTTAAGCAAGATTTTCTTGCCGCTTGCAGGAGCTTTAACTTTCAAAGTGGCTACAAGGTTGTCTGGAGTCACTAGTTTGTAGTCAGCTGAATTTGCGATAGTGGTTCCAGCCCAGGTTTCCCAACCACGAACAACTTTGAGTGCTGATGAGCCGTTGAATCCTGCAGGCGCATCGGTAACGAGTGAGGCGTTGTCTCCACCGAATCCGATCGGAGTGAACGCACCGGTTTCGAATGTTGCGGTGAAACCGTCAACGGCCTGTGCAGAAGTGGTCGTTGAGGCGAGTACTGCAGTTGAGAGTGCAAGTGTGGCGACAAGCGAAAGTGCCTTACGCCCCACAGAAGAAATTGACGACATTGAATTCCTTTCACATGTGAATGAAAGGTGACCTAGTGAAAGTGCTTGCACTGTTTTGGGCGCACGGCACAGAACTGAGTATCACCGATACGTGCGCACACACGATTGGGAGAAAGATAAAGGTTACGACAAAAAAATGTAAGCGGTTTCTCAAAAAATAGGGCACTGTTGCTTAATTGTTACTCAAGGATTCCCGAGCCGCCTAGTGCGTGAGTGATTCCCCCACGCCGTCGATGGAGTAGTGCCTAATCCAGTCGACGACCAGCTGAGTAGAAGTTAAGTCAGGATCAACTTCACCCGCAAAACCGCCACCGACCGCAAGGTTGAGCAACAAATAGAACTCGTGGTTGAAAACCCATTCCTTTGGAGCCACGTCTGCGGCCGTCAAAGCAAAGTACTTCCTGCCATCGAAATACCACGTAATCGAATCGGGCAGCCAGTCGATGGTGAATGTGTGAAACTCGTCGGCGACATCAGCGTCAAGCCACAGGCTTGTGCCGTTTCCATTGTCACCGAAATAGTCAGGACCATGCACTGTGCCAATAACTTCGCGCGGTGCATTTCCTCGGAGTTCGATGATGTCGATTTCGCCACATTGAGGCCAAGGATTCTGTTCGATGTCAGTGCCCAACATCCACAAGGCTGGCCATGATCCGCCACCTGTTGGGGCCTTAATTCGAGCTTCGATTCGACCGTATTTGAATGTCAATTTTCCAGCCGTTGCCAAACGAGAACTTAACCACTGGGCAGGTCCGTAGTAGCACATGAAATCTTGTGCGTCTTGCGAATTCTTGACCGCGTGCAAAACAAGATTGCCTTCACCATCCATAGTTGCTTGAGTATCTGTGTAGTACTCAAGTTCTTGGTTTCCCCAACCAGGAATTCCATAATCGGTACCGTCACCAATTTGATAGGACCAAAAAGTCAGATCTGGAGAAGCACCTTGTGGTGAATCAAATTCCTGACTCCACAGAAGTTCAAGTTTGGGTGTGCTGTTTGGACTTGTCATAACTCACCTAGTGCTTAATGACTTTGCCAACGCCATTGACTGAGTAATAGCGAATCCAGTCAATATTCATCTTGGCACTCTGTAAATCTGGGTCAACGATATTTCCAACAAACCAGCCACCAATAGCCAAATTCATTACTAAATAGAACTCTTGGTTGAATGGGAAAGGACTTGGTTTTACCGAATTGGCCGTGATGGTCCAAAACACTTTGCCATCAAATAACCACTGGATTTTGTTTGGTGACCACTCGATTGCGTAGGTGTGAAAAACTGATGAAAGTGATTTAGAAGAAAGAATTTTTCTAGTAAGCGCACTGCCGCCTGAGTAGTTAGGCCCGTGAAGTGCAGAGCTCACTACGAATGGATCTCCACCGGATCCTTCAATGATGTCAATCTCACCAGATGCAGGCCAACCAACTTTGTTGATGTTGGCTCCGAGCATCCAAAATGCCGGCCATGTTCCATCGCCAACTGGCATTTTGATGCGAGCTTCCATACGTCCGTACTTGAAACCAACTTTGCCAGAAGTGTTGACGCGTCCACTTGTCCATGGACACGCTTTGTACGTCAGTGTGCAGAAAGTTGGATTCTCTTCGGTTGGTTCTCCACTTGGATTTTCTGGAGTCTCAACTGGATGACGCGTAGCGGTGATAACCATGCTGCCTTTGCCATCGGTGCGAATCGCTGATGGTTGGTAGTACTGCTGTTCATTGTTACCCCAACCAGGAATTCCGTTTGCGGTTCCGTCACCTTGGTCATAACGCCAATATTTGAAGTCAACTTGTTTACCTTTTACAGAGTTGAATTCCTGAGACCATAAAAGTTTGCGAACAACTTTTGGAGTGGTAACACGTGTCGATTCGGTGGCTTCTGCAGCAAGCAGACCGAAGCCCATCATTGATATTGAGAGAACGGCGATAACCACTGAACGTAATTTTGAGTGACGCATCTGGATCCTTCTGGGTCGAACGGTCTTCTCCACGGACAGAGAATGACACTGTGTTGGACTCCGCGCGATCGCACACTCGAACGGCAACGAATTGGTAACAATCACGTTGTTTTGGAAACTTGGGGTTGCCAAGGATTCCTAAGCATAGTTGTCTAAGCCATGTCGTGAAACCGCTTTCACAAATTCATGACCCAACTGATGAGGTTGGTAGGGCTCTTGGTCGGTCGTCGCACAACGTCGACTGAGAGCCCTTCTTT
>JBEBBR010000072.1:0-11554 GCA_041158285.1 Actinomycetota bacterium | reverse complement strand
GCCAAGGACTACTTCGTAACCCTCTGGCAGGTTGAAAAGTTCACGGAGACCGTTGCGTACGCGAGCCACCTGTGCCTTAACTGGCTTTTGGCGGTGCGACGTTCCCATGATGGCTGAACCGGTGGCAACGAGGGCCGAGAGCTGTTCAGAACGAACTTTGCTTGGGCCTGCTCCGAAGCGGCCATCTGCAGGCTTAAGTTCAGCTGGGATCACGAGTGCGGTGATGTCGGTCACGAATTTTCCTCACGAATGGGTAACAGTGGGCTAAGTCTAGAACGAGGTTGTATGTCGCGTCAGATGTGATTTCATGGTGAGATAGCCACATGGCTGAGCAGACTCCTTACGCAGATTTACGCGTTACGTATAACCGCGAGACCCTCGATGTGGCCGACCTTGCCCCCGATCCGCTCACACAATTTGAGCTCTGGTTTGCCGAGGCGGTCGCTGCTGAGATTCCGGAGCCCAACGCCATGGTGATTGCCACCGCGGATACCGACGGTCAACCTTCAGCCCGCAATGTTTTGCTCAAAGAAGCCGACGATCGCGGGTTTGTTTTCTACTCAAATTATGAGTCTCGCAAAGGTCGCGAACTGGCTGCAAACCCTCGGGCTTCTTTGGTGTTTCCGTGGTTTGCGATGTTTCGACAAGTAGTTGTGGTTGGTGCGGTAGAGAAAGTTAGTCGCGCAGAATCTGCTGAGTATTTCAATCAACGTCCACATGATTCGCGCATTGGTGCACTGGTGAGTGCGCAATCCACAGTGCTTGAGTCGCGCGAAGAACTCGAACAACGGTGGGCCGAGCTTGCGACTCGTTATCCAGAAGGAACAGAGGTTCCACTACCTGATAACTGGGGTGGCTATCTCGTAATTCCACAGACCATTGAGTTTTGGGCAGGGCGACGTTCGCGACTTCATGACCGAATGCAGTTTGTACACAACGGTCAATCGCCACTATCACTGCGAACTGCGGATCAGTGGTCGGTCAGACGACTTTCACCCTGAATTAGTTGCCACTTTCTTTAAGCGCTTTAAGTCGAGCTAGCGACACATCTCGTTCAACCGCATGATCCACGATGCGCTTGGCGTAGTTGTTTTCATAACCATCTGGCGCATTCCATGGTTCGTGTGCCGAAGCGCCAGGGAGATGGTGAAGTTCCGGAATGTATTTACGAACGTAATCACCGTTGGGATCAAACTTCAAACCTTGCATGACTGGATTGAAGATTCGGAAGTATGGAGAAGCGTCAGTGCCGCAGCCTGCTGTCCATTGCCAACCATGTTGATTACTTGCAAGGTCTGCATCGCGTAACAACTCAAAGAACCAGGCGGCACCGATCTGCCATTCCAAATGTAAATCTTTGATCAGGAAAGAAGCTGTCACCATGCGCACTCGATTATGCATCCAGCCTTCAGCTAAGAGCTGACGCATTCCGGCATCAACAAATGGATAGCCAGTGTTTCCTGTCTTCCACGCTTCAAGTCTTTGGTCAGCGAGTGGGCCAGAGTCATATTCCATTTCTGCAAATGCAGGATTGAGATAGTCGCTGACCGTATGTGGATTATGAAATAGAACATCTGCATAGAACTCGCGCCAAGCCAACTCTTTGCGATAGGTCTCGTGGCCCGCTTCATCACCGAGTTCTGCAAGCAAAGTGCGTGGATGAATTTCTCCCCACTTCAACGCTGTGCTTAGTTTCGAAGTGCCATCAAGGTCGGCACGATCTCGATTGTTTTTGTAATCATCCAAGATTTCACGTTTTACATATTGCCAACGTTCGAGCGCAGCGGTCTCACCTGCTGCGACTTTTTGCATTCCTGCGACTTCTTCTACGTTTGGGAAACCTTGTGACTCAACGGGCATCACCCATTCCGGGGGTCCAACAAATTTCGCTGGCTTGCGCCAACCATGCGCGGACCAGGCTTTATAGAAAGGGGTGTACACCTTGTATGGAGTTTCATCCGCTTTCAGAACGCGACCTGGCGCAACTGCGTAGATAGAACCCGTAACAACGAGTTTGATACCTGCGTCTGCAAGTAGTTCCTTGATGAGGCGGTCGCGCTCGATGCCATGTGAAGTGAAATCTGCGGCCATATGCACTTCGGTCGCGCCAGTAGCTTGAGCCACGCAAAGCACCTCTTCAAGTGGGTTGCCGTGGCGGACGATCAAGTTTCCCTGAAGTGACTCGTTGAGCGAGGTGAGTGAATCGACGAGGTATTTCTGTTTGGGGGCGCCCCAGGTTGGCCACAAGGCGGAATCGATCATCACCATTGCTGCGACGTGATTGTCACCCTGTGCTCGAGCTGACTCAATTGCTGCATTCAAGGCAGGGTTGTCGTTGATTCGAAGATCGCGGCGGAACCACATCACGGTAGGCATGTCCGAAGCGTAAATGCATACAAGGTTTTGGGCAGTTCTTACCGCGGCAATGGGTTTCCTGCACAATACGCACGTGAGCGATCTCATCGATACCACTGAAATGTATCTGCGCACTGTCTTCGAACTTGAAGAAGAGGGTGTGCGTCCGATGCGTGCCCGCATCGCTGAGCGCCTTGAACAAAGTGGTCCAACCGTGTCGCAAACGGTTGCGCGTATGGAACGCGATGGACTCTTGAGGGTTGAAGATGATCGCCATCTCGAACTCACTGTCGAAGGGCGCGCGATTGCTGAACAGGTAATGAGACGTCACCGGCTTGCAGAATGTTTGTTGGTCGAAGTTTTGAAAGTTCCTTTGTCCGAGGTGCATGAAGAAGCGTGCCGCTGGGAACATGTTATGAGTGAAAAAGTTGAACGTCGAATCTCTGACCTTCTCAACAACCCAACACACTCTCCATTTGGAAATCCGATTCCTGGAATCGCGCAGGTAGATGGCAATGAACAAAACTTTGTAACCTTGGCGGAATGTGTTTCTCAAGGCCAAACCTCAGTGACCGTTGTTCGTATTTCTGAACCAGTTCAAGACGATGCATCTCTGATGTCTGCTTTTGAAGACATTGGTTTGTTGCCCGGAGCCGAAATTCGCGCAGAAGCATCAACAGAAGGGATCACGTGCTCTTTGGCACGTGGTGTCATCGATATCAGCAAGCCAATGGCAAGTCACATCTTTGTGACTGCTGGTTAATTTCTTACGGCCACCACATCAGTAATGTGACGGCCAGCATCAATTCCACGTTGTTCGAAACGTGTGCGTGGTCTTTGAGATGGTTGTCCACTGCCAGAACCTTGACCGCTTGGCAGCAAAGTCCAATCACTGTGAGCGGAAAGATGTTCGATTGCTTGTTCTGCGTAGTCATCCCAGTCGGTAGCAATATGCAAGAAACCGCCCGGCTTAACTTTGATGGCTAATGCTGAAAGGTTTTCGGGGTTTGCAAAACGCCGTTTGTGATGGCGCTTCTTTGGCCAAGGGTCTGGAAAGAACAATCGAACGCCATCAAGCGATGCATCTTTGATGCGAGCAGCAAGAATCTCTAGAGCATCACCCTCTAGTACACGAGTATTAGTGAGCCCCAATTCGTTGATGCGATGAAGTAATGCTCCAACACCAGGAGTGTGAACGTCGATGGCGAGTAATGCTGAATTTGGGTAGGCAGCTGCAAGTGCCGCAGTGGCTTCACCCATTCCAAACCCGATTTCGATAATGAATTCATCGAGGTTGAGTTGCTGTGCAAGATCGATTGTTGAGCCATCGTCTGGAATCACAAACTTCTGAGACTGAGTTTCGATAGCCAATGCTTGTGCGCCAGTGACGCGAGATTTACGCATTTTGTATGTGCGAATCGACGCTCGATGTGAATCGTGTGCTGATGTCATTTTGGAAGTCTACTTAAGGCACAATTATTCCGTGAAGGAAAGTCAGCGCCGCAAAGACATTGAGGGCTTGCGCGCTATCGCGATTCTGTCTGTTGTGATCTACCACGCGAAGAATGCGTGGTTACCTGGTGGATTTATCGGTGTTGATGTTTTCTTCGTTTTGTCTGGCTTTCTCATCACTAACTTGTGGATGCGTGAGCGAAGTCATGGCGGTTTCAGTGGTTTGCTGGACTTTTGGGGGAGGCGCATTCTCCGACTGCTTCCAGCGTCGACGTTGGTGCTTGTCGTCACCGCACTTACAAGTTCATGGTGGATGCCTGCGAATACCAGAAACGTCATAGCGCAGGGAATCAAGGCTGCGACTCTGTATTGGGGCAACTGGTTCTTTGCATTCGACGCCTTGGACTACTTGGCACAAGACAAAGAAGAAAGTCCAGTCCTTCACTTTTGGTCACTTGGAGTTGAAGAGCAGTTTTATTTTGTCTGGCCAATTTTGTTCATTGTGGCTGGTTATGGATTTCAGAAGAAGATCAACAAACCTCGACTGCTCATAGTTTTGTCGATCATCACAGCCGCTTCGTTTGCGTACTCAATTCAAATGGTAGAAACAGAGCCAGCAATGGCGTTTTTTGGAACTCCATCGCGAATTTGGGAACTTGGTATCGGCGCACTTGTCGCAGTTAGTTCTTCGTGGTGGACTCAACGGAGTCAATCGACTCGCACAATCATGTCACTTACAGGAATTGGCATGATCATTTTCGCACTACTTTTCACGCAGCAATTCATCGCGCGTGGATTTCAGTTCCCTGGTTTCATTGCTCTGATGCCAACTCTCGCTGCTGCTTTGCTTGTTGCGAGTGGTATCGGGGCAGCTTCACCGAATTTTGTTCAGAAGGTCCTTTCAATTCGTCCCGCGCAATGGATTGGCTCCGTTTCATATTCTTGGTACTTGTGGCACTGGCCAGCTTTGATTGTGTTGAAGAGCAATTACCCGCAGGCTCGATCAATTACTGTTGTGGCTGTCGTTCTGCTTTCTCTCTTCCTCGCTTGGGTTTCACTCAAGTTTGTAGAAAACCCTCTGAGATTCTCACCGTGGCTCAAAGCTTCGAAAATCCGAACTTTCGGTTTGGGGTTTGTGTTGATGGCAATCTCATTTTCTTCAGCTAATTTCTTATCTACTCACGACTCGGCTGTTTTAGAAATAGGCAAGGTGTCATATTCACCTCGACCTTCTCAGGCAGAAGCAGACATTCCAGTGATTTATGACGATGGATGTTTTGCTAGTGCAACAACGGCACACGTCAATCGTGGAAATAAATGTGTTTATGGGGACAGGTCGAGTTCACAAACAATCGCCTTAGTGGGCGACTCACATGCAGCCCACTGGTTCGGCCCGATCGAGCAGGCGGCACGTCAAGAAGGTTTTGCATTGCGTGCACTTATTAAGACTGCGTGTCCACCAATAGCGGCAACACGCTGGGATGCGCGTCGCAATCAGGTTTACGAAGAATGCGGAACTTGGAATGACGAAGTACTAACCTTTTTGCAAGAGCAACCTGTTGACATCATCATCGTGGCGATGCGAACCAGTGGCTCTATTACCGTGTTCGAGGACGGCGAAATATTAGAGCTTGATGATGCTCTGGTCCCGTGGACAAAAGCACTTAAAACAAGTCTGACGCAATTGGTTAATACAGGTTCACACGTTGTCGCTATTTCGGATACTCCATTTGCGCCATATGTGATACCGACCTGCTTAGCCGACAATCTTTCGCATCCAGAGAATTGCGATTTTGCACGGTCGGAAGCATTGCTTACGAATTATGACGATCCTATTTATCGATCGTTCCCGACTATCAAAACTTTGAACTTTGTAGACAGATTCTGTAACGAGTCAGTCTGTCCAGCGGTCATTAATGATGTCATGGTTTATCGAGATCGTGGTCACATCACCAACACATTCGCTATGACTTTCTCACAAGACTTCGCTGATTTGTTTGCTAGTCACGTCAGAAATTAGACACCTTGATGAGGTTGAGCCAAATCTGATTCAGCTTCACGAGGGTGTTTTGGACCGAGTTCAACGATGAACATGGCAGCCACAATGCAGAATCCACCGATCAGGATTCGTATAGTGAGTTCGTCCCCTGCAACGAGTACTCCAAAGATTCCAGCAAAGACTGGTTCAAAACTCAAAATAACTGCAGCTCGAGTTGGGTTGAGATGAGATTGCGACCAGGTCTGAATGACGAATGCCAATGCACTTGCAAAGACTGCTAGGAATATGACCGCTATCCAGACTTGTGATGTTTGAGGAACAGAGAACCCATCGATCAAAAGTCCACCAATAACAAACATCACTGCCGTTGTTCCGATTTGAACTACTGCGATGCTATATGAAGTTGATGGTGTGGCCCAGCGAGAAAGCCACATGATTTGAAAACTGAAAAACACTGCGCCAACAAACGTCCATGACTCGCCAATACCAAAGGACCAACCCTTGAGTGAGATAGTTGCAACGCCAGCCGCGGCGAGAAAAACTCCGAACCAGCCGATGCTTGGAATTTTCTGTTTGTAAACAATGAGCGCTGCTAGTGGAGTGAGAATCACAAAAAGTCCGGTGATGAATCCCGAGACCGTCGCTGATGTGAACAGCAGTCCGTAGGTCTGTGTCCAATACCCAAAGCCAAGCGCTAGACCAATGAAGAAACCTTTGTTGAAGGTGTCGCGTGACATTCGCAATGCTTGTGGGCGTATCGCAACCAACACCGCAACCGCGATGACAAACCTCCATGCCATGAACATCATCATTGGCATTTGGCGAATGCCATCTTGCACAACAATGAATGTGCTTCCCCAGACTGCAGTCGCAGCGATCAACAGCCACAAGGCAAGTTTGGAACCTGGTTTGGATTCAGTCATGTTTATTCAACTTCACCGATGACATGTTCGCGACCCGCATGCCAACCAGATGCAATCTGCATCGCGGTCAAGATTGCAAGTGCTGCGATTGCTGTTGTCCATGAAGAAGTTGCAGTGTGAATCGCGCCGATCAAGTAGGTGCCAGCTGCAGCGATCAAATATCCAACGCCTTGTGCCATTGCAGAAAGTGCAGTGGTGATTGCAGGGGTCGCTCCACGGATAGTGATGAGGTTGAGGGCAAGTGGAAAAGTTGCACCTTGGCCAACGCCGATCATGACCAGCCACAACAAAGTGAGGGTGCTTGGGGCGAACATCAATCCAAGAATTCCAGCAAGTGCAACACCTGTGAAGAGTGCAATCGGAATGTGTAATGCAGTTGTGTGCTTAATGAAAGGAGGCAGAATCAAACCCATCGGAATACCAACACTCGTGCAGATTCCTAAAAGAATTCCAGCTTCGGTTGGAGTGTGGCCACTGTCTTGGAGGAGTGATGGCAACCATGCCAAAATCGCATAAAAGCCAACTGACTGCAGGCCCATGAAAATTGAAACGGACCAAGCGACCGGGTGACGCCATAGAGAAAGTGAGGTTACTGCGATTTCGGAACCGCGAGGTTCTTGATGACGCATCTGTGGCAGCCACATTACTAATGCGATCACAGCAATGATTGCCCAGAACCCGAGAGACCTTTTCCAGTCTGTGCCGTCATCACCTGCGAGTGGAACTGCAATGAGTGCAGCGAAAGAGGCAAGCCCTGACATCACTGTTGTGTACATGCCTGTCAGAACACCAATATGTTTTGGAAAATCGGTTTTGATGACCGTCGGCAAAATTGTGTTACCCCACGAGATCGCAAGGCCCACAATTGCTGTTCCGATGAAGAGTGGCAAAGAACCACCGGTGATGCGAACTGCAAGCCCCGCAAGTACGCCAACTGCAATCAATGTGAGTGCTCCATTGAGTCCAAGTTTGCGTGAAATGAATGGTGTGAAGAACGCGCCAACTCCGAAACATAAAACCGGAAGCGAACCCAGGAGTGCGGTGGCAACACCTGAAAGATTGAGGTCGTCTTCGATCACTGGAATAAGTGGACCCACGCCTGCGATAGGTGGACGTAAAACTGAAGCAATGATGAGGAGCGCTGCGAGGCGTACGAATTTTTGTTTACGTGATAACCCCGTACGCTGAATCTTGCTGGAGCTATTCACAGTAAACCTTTCGAAGCGAAAGCGTTGCGCTTTCATGCTCTCAGGTTACCGCCCAAGAATCCTTGAGGCTTTTGCGCCCTACTTCACTGAGGAAGTGGCGAAACGGTGGACTGGCGATAATCGTTGTCTACTGTTTTGTGTTTGTTGCGAAAAGTAATCAAGTTGTCTGATTGTCGAAAGAATTAAATTGAGAAACTTTTCTAGTTGGTAATCGAATGAGGAAGTCTCAAACCCATATTCGACACCGATACAGAAATAGTGAGTTGCGCACCAGTCTTAGAAGTAACGACCTGATAAGTGACTGAATTTGCAGGAGGAATACTTCTCACAATGCCATTAACAACAACGGGAGAAACAGCTGAGGCAGTGTCCACAATCGTTGTGATAATCCCACCGGGGCATAAGTGAGTTGATTGGTTCCAGCTAGTCGAACAACTATTGATCTGAGTTGAGTTGCTGCCAAGTTGTGCAGAAAATGCAACAGATAATCCAAAAGAGATGACCTCTTCAGTGCCTACATTTTTCACAATGAAATAAGTGGGTGGCGATTTAGTCAGCCCCGACAAGATCAGCGGGGTCCCGGCAATCGGCGTTGTAACAGTGTTGCTAGGGATAAGTCCCCAAACACCAACTGATACAGAGTTCAATGTTGAATTTGAACCTTGCGCAATGAGTCCCGCCGAAACTGGATCGATGTTGACGCTGACATGATCGAGCAGCAAAATGCATGTCAGCATCAACGTCATTGACTTTCTGTTCACTTTGATGTGTTCCGCAAGTCGAACTAGGAGTTAGTAGTTGAGCTTGTTCGCTGTGACTCAGTAAATGTCCACGTCAAACCAGCGGTTAAACCTTGAACTGAGTTAGCAGGTGCGACACCGTTGATCGTCACCTCGGTTGAAGCTGGAAGCGTCAGCGCAAACTGAAGGTTGAGATCAGCATTGGCACTGAGCGAACTCACGAGCGAAACTGGAGTGTTCTTAATTGAGTTCAATGAGGTTGATGCAATGAGCACTGTTTCAGTTCCCCCACACACTCCAGTAGATGCTGTCCATGTAACTGAACACGAGGTCACTTGACCCTGAAGCCCAGTTGTGGCATTTCCAGTTAGGACATTTGACTCAGAATCACTTAGTGCAACTGTCAAAGATTTTCCATCAGTGTCACCTGTATTCGAAAGCGTGATGTATCGATGAACGGTGTCGCCTGGCAAGATTCCGCTAACTGCTGTTGCGAATCCAGCGCCGTTATCAGTCAGTTCGAGTGACAGGGTTCCGGATGTAATATCGAGCGCCTGAGTGTTGAACGCTTCGGCCGTGAGAGTGGCAGATATTGAAGCAGTGGCTAAACCGAGACCAGTTGCAGCTGCCAATAAAAGAGTTGCAAATTTAAAAGTAGGTTTAAGAATTTGCTTTAGATTGTTGGTTGGAATTTTGATCATTGGAATTCCTCTTTCGATTGATGGTTTGTGTCTAGTTTTAGAAAAGAGCGGATGGAAACAAATAGGACAAATGCGCCGAATGCAATTGCGATCACTTGACTGGAATTAGTTGAGAGGAAAGTCAATACGAAACCAAGTTTTGGCAGAATCAAAATGCTTGTTCGTATTGGAGTTGAATTGAATACCAGTGCCTCAGTATCTTCGCGCGGATTGGCATCGCCACGCGTAATTATTTTTATTTGGTCTCCAGTTATCACTTCTTGAGTGATTCTGTGCGATTGAACAACATTTGTTTTCAAATCAAAAAGTAAAACGATGTCTCCAGGTTCAAGATCTCGAGCTGGCTTAACTACTGTGACTATCGCATCACCTGGTTCGATAGTAGGACGCATGCTTCCTGAGGTGACTGTATTTATCTGAAATGAAAAATAGGTGCTGAGTACCGCAGGAAGAGCGAGCGCAAAAAGCACCGTGAAGGCGAATGAAGGTTTTGGTGTAGTAATTAGCTTTGCCATCATGTTTCCTTAGATAAGGAGGTTTACTACTTTGGAAGAGTAAAGAAGTGAGTGTTGAACTGAAAGCGATTATTGGGGTGCAGCCCCCCTCAAATTACTAATTCACTTCGGGAGATGGATTTACTGTGAAGAGATATTTAAGAGCAGCGTTGACTCGATGATTTGTCTCTTTTGATGCTGGTGTCACTTCCAAAAGTTTTGAAGCGGAAGAGATAGTTCTTTCGGCTGCCTTAACTGAGATTCTGCATTCGGATGCAATGTAGGCATTGCTGTACCCAATAGCCAAAAGTCTCATGACTCGATGCTGTTGCGGACTCAACTTACTGAATTCCGTATCTGCTTTAGCGGTCTGCGGCGGTGTTACATTCTTCTTCGGTTTCATTTCATGGTAAGCCTGAAGAATTTCTTGGAGCACATTGTCTGAAGATCGAGAAGGCTTCTCTAACCAGTAGGAATGATTAATAACAGCTGCTTGCATTCCATCTCGTATCAATGCAGTTGGCGAATGTTCAGACATAAAAATCATCAACTGGTTCGGCCGTGAGGTTCGAATTTCTAGTGCAACTCTCAGCGCGGAAATATTGTCGAATGCATCTAGGTCCAGAACGATTATGCTAGGTGAAAATAACTCAAGATAGTTTTGCAACAGTCGGCAGTCGATGAGTTTAAATCGTATTGAATCTTTTGCAGCTTCTTGAAGTCTCCCCAGAATGGATGAACCATTTCCGGAAGAATTTTGATCTTCTACAAGAACAATTGTTTTCAGTTCCATTTCGCCCCCGATTTGGTTGATGAGGATTTATGACCTACCTATGTGATGAATTAGTGCCTTGTCTTTGTGCCTGTGTGCAAATATAGAATCAACTGAAACGATTTGGAAGGATTTCATTTTCTTGAGGGGGGTAGCCCCAATGTACTTGTTTGTGAGATCTCTTAGTTGTTCCTCAGTTGGAAGAAATTGGCGTGATGCGTGGGTAACTACTCGAGTAAACGATTTAGATTGAATAGCACAATTACATCGTCTACTAGTGGCCCCGATTGGAATCGAACCAACGACACACGGTTTAGGAAACCGTTGCTCTATCCCCTGAGCTACGGGGCCATGTCACTTAGAGGTTCAAGCAACTGCGGCAGTCTAATGAAACTCCAACTGCGCTATTCGCTTTAGTGAATTGAGAGCCTGCCGGCTGCAGCTTCGAGTAGACATAATGCAGCAAGTCTTACGGTTCTTTGGTCAGCGGTATCGATTGATGCATCAATTTCAGTGAAGTCGATAGCTTGCACTCGTTTATCGGCTCCAGCAATCCCGCAGATCTGTCGAAGTTCATCTGCGGAGATTCCACCTGGGGCGGCTGCAGGACATGCCGGAACAACTGACCTGTCACAGACGTCAACGTCAATATCAACATAGATTCCGCGA
This sequence comes from Actinomycetota bacterium, assembly GCA_041158285.1. Classification (GTDB taxonomy): domain Bacteria; phylum Actinomycetota; class Actinomycetes; order S36-B12; family UBA5976; genus JAFMIT01. The sequence goes on along the minus strand of JBEBBR010000072.1, from coordinate 241 downwards.
GTTTGATTGCCAGCGATCTCTAGTGCTTCAGCCATGAGATCTGCAATTGGTCTGCGTCTCAATGTGTCTCGCGCAATTACAGTGATGCCATAGTCGCGAGCGCGCTTTGCGTACTCTGGTGAGTTAGAGAAATCAGCGATCCCGATTTGCACAATGTTTGAACCGGAAAGTCCAGCCTCAACAAGTCGTTGTACTGGCGAACCATTGCTGATTCCGTCACGAAGATCGTAGTGTGCATCGA
>JBEBBR010000071.1:0-28964 GCA_041158285.1 Actinomycetota bacterium | reverse complement strand
CCATCCAAGGTCCGCGCTCGCCTGAGGTTTTGGCAGCTCTCGGACTTCCTGCCGACCATGAGTACATGAGTGCCGTGTTTGCCACTTACAGCGGTGAAGATGTTGTGTTGTGCCGTTCTGGTTACACCGGTGAACGCGGCTACGAAGTTATTGCACCAGTAGCTGTAATCGAACCTCTCTGGGTTGCGGCAGTTGCTGCAGGCGCCGTACCCGCTGGACTTGGTGCTCGTGACACATTGCGACTTGAAATGGGCTATCCACTTCATGGTCATGAAATCACCACAGAGATTTCTCCAGTTGAAGCTGGACTTTCCTGGGCGATCGGTTGGGACAAACCTACTTTCCATGGAAGTGCTGCACTCAAGGATCAAAAAGAAAACGGTGCACCTCGCAAACGTGCTGCACTCAAAGCAACCGAACGCGGAATTCCACGAGGCGATATGCCAGTACTTCGCGATGGTGTTCAGATTGGTATCACGACTAGTGGAACTTTCTCACCTTCACTCAAAGAAGGTATCGCACTCGCTTTGGTTCCCACCGATGTAAAAATCGGTGACATGCTTCATCTTGATGTGCGCGGGCGAACTCTTGCAGTAGAAGTTGTGCGACTTCCGTTTGTGCAAGCCTCTACAAAGTAACCTGATTATTTGGTCAGAATTCGACCAGGTTCCGGTTGTCCAAACCAGTAACCCTGTCCATGCAAGACGCCGAGAGATCTCAGGGTCTTACGTTGCGCATCTGACTCAACACCTTCGACAATCAACATCATGTTGAGAGCAGCGGTCAATTGCACCAGTGCTTTCACAATTGCTTGATTTGGTTCGTTGGTAGTGATCTCGCGCACAAATGCGCGATCGAGTTTGACGATGTCCACCGGTAGTCGATTCAACAAACCTAAAGATGAATAACCCGTACCAAAATCATCGAGTGCTACACGCACACCTAATTCACGCACGCGTCTGAGTGGTGCGTTTACGACTGCAGAATCAATGACGGTGTGTTCAGTTACTTCAAGAATTAATCGCTCAGGTGGAAGGCCTGACTCCGCCAGAATTTCACGTAGATCATCCACGAAGCGAATGTCACGAAGTTGACGAGCCGAAACATTCACTGCAACTGAACGATCGTCCGTTAGGGCAGCCGCAGAACATGCGGCACTGATCACCCAACGGCCAAGTTCAACAATCAAACCACTGTCTTCGGCAATGCCCATGAATTCTGCAGGGAGGAGGATTCCAGCTCCAGGCCGATCCCATCGAACCAACGCTTCAAGTGTGTGTGCTTGTCCATTCTTCAAATTAACAATGGGCTGCCAATGCAGAAGTAATTGATTGTTGTTGATTGCTCGTCGCAGAGCGTTTTCTGTATCAAAACGAACAGAGTATGAATCAGCCGTAATGTCGAATACTTCAATATGTGCTCCAGGAAGAGCTTTCGCACGATACATGGCAATGTCTGCATCACGAAGCATTTGGTTGGCCGTTGAATCTATTCGCGATGTTGCGATTCCGATACTCACACCAATAAATGCCTCATCGCCATGCATATCAAACGGTTTAGATAGGGCGCGGGTAATTCGTTCAGCCATACGTAGCGCTGCTGCGTTGTCTTCAATGTCAGTACATACCACCACAAATTCGTCGCCACCAAAACGTGCAACGAAATCTTGCTCTCGCACAGCCGATGCCAAACGGACTGCAGCTTCGATAAGTAATTCGTCACCAATGGCGTGACCAAGTGAATCGTTAACAACTTTAAATCGATCGAGGTCGCAGAAAAACACAGTCACCGGTTGCTGTGCTTTTTCGTTGAGAGCAATAGAAAGATTCTCCATCAATGCAACGCGGTTTGGAAGCCCAGTGAGTGAGTCATGATGAGCTTGGTAGGAAAGTTGATCCGATGCATGTCGAAGAGCACTTCGTGCACTCACAACTTTAGATTCCTCTTGAGAAATGATCACACGTGCTTTGCGATACGTTCGAGCCACACTGATGGCAATCCAAGAAAGCAACCACACTGATAATGCAAGACTTGCAAGGAGAAGCACCGCTTGATTACGTTCATTCGTTGCACGATTTTCGGAAAGCTCTTTGAGTTCAGCAACAGCTGTGGTTTGGTAAGTGGTGAGCCAACCTCTTGATTCCCGGAGAATCGTTGCACGTGCATTATTTATTGCATCTGACGTTGTGTTCTGCGCTTTAACGGCCGACTCGAGTTCGGTCACTGCCGAAAGATACGTGGGAGAAATGACGGACTTGGCGATTTCGTCACTGGCATCAATTTGATCAAGATGTCCTGTGAGATTTTCATAGGCAGGCCACACAGAATCAATGTTGCGTGAATTGTCCCGCCAATCATCGATGGCATCTATAAACGCGAGGCTGTCACGCTGGGCTGAAATCACAAGGGTGGCAGTTTCTTCGACGGTCGAAAGGAATTCGGTTTCTCGATCTCTGGCATCTGCATTTCTAAAGGCAGACATACCCAGGGCAGCCAGCAGGGTGACCAGAATGAGGCTGGTAGCAATTTGCGCTGGGCGAATACCAACTTGGAGGGTTTGAGGATCCACTTCCGCATTCATTGCAGGTTTGGAAGAGGTGTCCATGTGCAAACTATGGTCTATGCAATGGTGGAATCAGAAGACGCATCGATAACAACATTTCTCGTCGCTCTTCGTAACGCTGCGGCAAACGGTCTTGAGCCGAGGGCGAGTAAGGCCGCAGTGAAGATCGCCCGCGGAATATCAAAGCCAAGACTCGTCGTGAGACTGAATCTCACCCAGGCTTCAATCCGTTGCATCACACTGTCTGTAATGTCGAAACTGATACTTGGTTGAAGGCCAATTGCGGTTGGCCAAAACCATAGATTCATCATCCAGCCAAAGATAAATGAAACCGCTGCACCATAAACCGCAAGCATCCAAACTTCTGATTTACCGCGGGTTTGGGGAAGCCAACCGGCTGCCATTCCGATCCACGCTGCCAACATCATTTGATATGGAAGCCAAGGCCCCACACCGCCAGTGATGAATGCACTAGCGATGATTGAGGTGGAGCCAATGATGAAACCGATTGAACTGCCAAGCACTCTTCCGGCAACAATAATGATGAGCCATATTGGTTCAATTCCTGCAACGCCTGCACCGAGTGGACGAACTGCTACTGCGATCGCAGTCAGAATTCCAACGATGGCCAAGGTTTTAGTTGAAAATCGGGCTGAAACTATGTCACTTATGATCAAACCCAAAGTGAAGGGTAGAAGTGCTGCGGAAAGTAGTGGAGCCGATAAAGAGTTCCAGGTTTGAAGCGAGTCAGAAGTAGCAATGAGTGGCCAAGCCAGAGCGATCAATCCCAAGAGCGATGCCACAGCAATCAGTGCAGCAGCCCTCCATTTTCCGGCCTGGTTCATTTGCTATCACGAGCATTGAGTGCAGTGTGTACATCAGCAACAGTGAGCCAAGTCTGGGGAGCGAGAACTTTCGAAGTGATTGGAGCGAACATGTTTGAAGCAGTGAGCACTTCGGCCGCATCACCATGAGCAACAATTTCACCATCGCCAAGGATGACAACTTTGTGTGCAATTTCGGCAGCAAGTTCTACGTCATGAGTGGCAAGAATGATGGTTTGACCGCGGGCTGCGGCTGATTGCAACACATCTACCAGATGTTTTTTTGCGGCACTGTCCAATCCGCGAGTTGGTTCATCGAGGAGGAGAACTTCAGGTTCACCTGTCAACGTAACAGCGAGTGCCAACGCAAGTCGCTGTCCTTCTGATAGATCTCGAGGATGTTGATCAGGTTTGATGTCGTGGACGAATTCATTGAGCACATTCCACGTAGTGCCAAGTGGAGACTGATGAAGTGCATCTGATGTTTTGCATTCTTCGCTCACTCGAGCCGACATCAATAAGTCGAGAGGTTGTTGTGGAACGATGCTTACTGTCGAAAGTAATTCACGTCCTGACAGGTGACGCGGATCCTGACCATTGATAGCGATAGTGCCCGATGCAGCTTGATGATCACCCATCAATGTGTGGAGAAACGTGCTCTTACCAGCGCCGTTTCGACCCATCACCGCGGTGATAGTTCCAGTTGTTGCGGTGAAATTGAGGTCACGTAAAACTTTGAGGCCGTCTCTCATCACAGTGACACCATTAACCTTGAGCACATCGTGCTGGTGGGCCGTGGAAATAAAACGTTGAGTGGGAGTGAATTGCTTCAACGCATGTGTCAGCGGTTCGACAAGTTTCCGCGCTTCTCGCACCGTCAGCGGTGACTTCTTTGCGCCCGCGAGATCTGCAAGTTGCGTAAGAATTGGTGGCGTAGGAAATTTTCGAACAATTCTTTCAGGTGTATCTACAACAACTTTTCCATCAGATTGAAGAAGCAGCACTCGATCTGCAAAATGCAAAACACGTTCGAGTCGATGTTCTGCAACAACAACTGTGATTCCTAGATCGTGCACCAATCGATGAATCGTGCTGAAAACTTCATCGGCTGCAGTCGGATCGAGTGCACTGGTTGGTTCATCCATTAAAAGGATTCGAGGTTGGAGGGCCAGAGCGGACGCGATTGCTACACGTTGTTGTTGACCGCCCGAAAGAGTTCGTAGTGGACGATTTCGAATGTCATGCAAACTCAACATGTCGATGACTTCTTCGACGCGTTGGCGCATGGCATCGTTTGTCATGCCAGCAGTCTCAAGCCCAAAAGCAATCTCATCTTCAACATTGTCTGCGACAAATCCATCAAGAGGGGATTGTTGAACTGTGCCGATGAGTTTGACTCGTTGTTCGAGATCAATTTCCTGTCGGTCTATTCCACCGAGAAACACATGACCGGCAAGTCGTCCACCAGAGAACTCTGGAACCAAGCCGTTAATGATTTGAAGTAAAGAACTCTTGCCGCTACCGGTTGGGCCAGCCAGAACAACGAGTTCTCCTTCGGCGAGATCGAAGGAAAGCTGAGCGAAGACTGGTTCGTCTTGGTACCACAGTGACACATTGCTAAATCGAATCATTGCGCACCAACTCTTGGTGAGGCGAGGCGATTGTCACTAGCAGGGGAGAGATCGCTGCTGCAATAAAAACGAGAACGGCAAAATGTGTGGGAACGAGATTGTTGAGTGTGCTATCAAAAGCAAATGCTTGGAGATTGTCACGATAGAGAACAACAGAAATTGTCATAGCGAGAGTAATCGCCGCGAAATAGTTCTCATTTACTTGCCAAACATCTGGTCTGTATTGAGTGCGCGTGCTCAGCGATTGTGTTTGTTTCATTCCCACTGCGCTACATGCAACGCCGAGTGCGGCAACCACGATGCTTACATATCCTTGGGAGGTGAACAAGAAATACACTGCGCTGGCTGCAACTATCGCGAGTCCAGCAACAACTAGGTTGCGTTGTTTTGTTTGACTTGAGTGAATTCCGTAACCTCGTGTTGTCAGAGAGCCAGCGAGGGCATTACTTCGATCTAGTGCCGCTTCGCACAGAGAAACAACATTCCACACGAGTAGTCGCATTCGACCTATTGTTTGTCCCCGCCACCGCGCTGCTTGAATGAGCCGTTGTGCATCGGAAAAAAGATGTGGAATAAACGTTATGGCGATGATGATGATCATCCCAACTTCATGAAACGCTACCGGAAGATTTCGTAACACTTTTGAGGTAGAAGTCAGATTTGTTGCTGCAGCAAATGCCAAAACGATGGCACCCATTCGCAGACCTTCAGTGGCTGCATTGAGCAAGCTTTCCCAGGTGATTACTCCACCAAGTCTCAAACCAGACAACCATGTTGGGAGATCGATGGTGGGAAGTTTCACAAAAACATGACTGCCCATGGGGTAGCCGAGGAGAGTTTGTAAAACAATCCGTAACCCAACAAACCACATTGCCACCCGAATCAAAATCTGAAAATTGAATCGTCGTTCGGCTGCAGATATTCGAAGCAAGCCAACAGTTGTAATCGAGACACACAGCAAGGCGAGGGCAACTGCATTGCTAATAATCGATGCAAGAAAGGCGCACGCTAAAGCCCAAAGCCACCAGGCTCCAGGATGAACCTGAAGCGCTGGTAGCGGGCTAAAGCGTGCGATTGTCACGACTATTCGTCAGTTTTCTCGTGTACTTTTTCGTCAGCGAGTGCTTGCAACTTCTGTGCTTTCTGCCATTGCATCCGACGGAATGCCATCACTAGCACCACAAGGCCAAGGCCGGTGGTGATGATGGTTGCCAGCCAATCCGTTTCCTGATTTTCCTCTGCGGGAGCTGATGTTGTCGTCATCAATTCAGGAGTAGTTGTCTCAACGGATTCACCGCAGCCAACAGCTGGAAGTTCGTTAATGGCGCAGACGAATCCGCTCACTTCGCGTACTTGTGCAACTTGTGCGAGGACGAGTGTGGAAGGACTGCCACTTTCTACGGTCACACACTGCGGAGTGGTTGCTGGAATCTCTACCTCAGAATCGTAATCTGAAGCATCGCCGTAATCGATGACGAAGGCAACTCTTTCAACCCCAACAACTGGTTCGACGTCACCGCAGATTTCTTCAAACGTCGCTTCAGTTCGCGGAGCCAAATCAGTGGATGCTTCGACTCCTGAAGTTATAAAGCGCCAGCCCTGAAGCTGTCCGTCAAGGGCTGCAGTAGTGCCCGCTCCTTCCGAAGCCATTTCCCATTGGCCATCGTTGAACATCCAGTAACTCCAGTAGCGATAACCAGTATCAGCCTGACTCGGATTTACAACAGCAATCGCATAGGTACTTGCGATGACGAATGCCGCGACGAGTGAGAGAAGTTTCTTCATTGCAAAGTGCCTTTCAGAAGGGCTACGAGATTGCGGCCACCGAATGAAGTTGGGGATTCATTGCGTGAAGTTGCAACCATGATCAGCAGTGCGATTTTGCCTGGTTCCTTAGTGCCTGATGGTCCAACCATCGCAGCATTGACATTCTTTTTCAATACTTCGACAGTGGCATTTACTTCTGCTAGTCCGCGATGTGCGCCAACTAGTCCAAGCACACTCCATGAGGTTGAAGACCAATCTGTACCTGTGCCAAATGCAGAAGGTATTTTGAAGTTCGTTGCTTTAAGGCGTGCGGCGGTGTAACCCGCGACAACATCTTTAAGTTGTTGATAGTCGGCAGGAACAGTACCTGGACATGTGAGTCGAACATTGCGTGAATACACAGGTTGGGCACTCACCGGGAAATCACTATTGAGTGCGGCAGCAACCTGCGCACTTGTGAGGTCATCCGCGATCAAACTATTACTTGTTTGAAATGCGACCCCACCTCGCTTTGCAACGGGATAGCCACAACCCAAAGTTGCCGAGCGGATGTAGGACAAGAGTGATTTTGAGTTTTTCGTAAACGTTGTTGGATCAATACCCAACGTGCGTACTGCCAGCAGCGTCAATGCTGAACTGGCAGAGTCACTGCTGCCACCCTTGAGCCAAGGCATTCCACCATCGTGGTTTTGTGACTTGCGAAGCCAGGTAATCGCTTTAAGGGCTAGAGCTTTTTCACCGATAGCTGCAAGAGCAATAGCACCAATGGCAGTTGAGTTTGAATCTTTACCTTCGTAATTAACTAAATCGCTTGGCTTGCATGCGCCATCAGTAGTGGGACGGAAAGCTTCAAAAGATCCATCGGCGCATTGTTGCTCTTTGAGCCATGTTTTTGCCGAGGCTGGGACAATTACATTTGCTGATTTCAATGCCACGATAGAAAGAGACTGACGAAATACTGCATCGTAGGTGGGGCTTTGATTGCCAAATAATCCTGGTTGAGGACTTGGGGTTGCGATAGCTGGTTGGGTGATGGATCCGAGTACGAGAACTGCAGCAATAGAAATGCTGACAAGCCCCACAGATCGCAAGTGTGTAAAGCGTTGCTTCACGAGACTCCTTCGATAAGGGGGTCATGCGATGAGCGTCAAGAAGAAAAAAGCCCTCGATCACCTGAAGGTGCGCGAGGGCAAAGTTAAAACTTGCCACCTACGTAGACCACGACGGTTGGTGTATTGGCGGTTTCCGCTAGGTGCTCCGGCTTGCCGTCACGTGGACGACCTACGGTTGCGGGTCAGCGTCGGAGTTTGACCGAACTTTCCCTAGACATCGAAAACCTATGAAGTTGTGGGTGGATACTAACTGACCTATGTACTAGCGAAGTGACTTAGGCAGTTTGTTGACGCGTGGCGCGCCGCCAATTTTGACGAGCGGCTTTGGCAGGCGCATGGCACGCAAGGTGATGCTGCGCATGATTGCATACAGGACATCTCCACGGCCGGTGTACTGCGGGAAATCAGACTTGAGTTTTTTACGAAGAGTTACAGTCAAGACTGAGATATCAACGAACAAACCAACGAGCATCACTGTCCAAAGACTTGAGATGAGAGTCTGAACAAATCCATCTGTGGGAAATGCGATGGCAAGTAATAAGACTGCAAACGCAATCGGTACGAAGAGCTCACCCATACTGATGCGGCGATCCACATGATTGCGAACGAATTGACGCACTGGACCTTGATCGCGAAGTGGCAAATGTTTCTGGTCGCCGGTGTACAAAGCGCGACGAGTCTCGTTGCGTGACAGATTCTCACGTTGACGGCTGGCGGCTTTACCAGCTTTGGTGTCACGCGAAGGTTTGAGGGTTTGTTTGCGTGAGAGCTCAGCGTCTTTGCGCTTCGGAGTCGCTCGACCTTTGCCTGAGTTTTCGTCAGGTGAGAGAGTTTTGTCAGACATGTGTTTAGCCTATTCGATGGATTCTGCGATGTGGATTAGTCAACGTTTGGTGCAGTTGGCAACGAAAGCATTCGATCTAACGCGATTTTTGCCCAGTGAGCGGTGTCTTCATCAACGGTAATTCGATTTGGTTCTCTACCAGCCACTAATGATTCAAGCATCCACACGAGGTGTGGCAGATCGATACGATTCATTGTTGAACAAAAACACACTGTTTTATCAAGATACACAATGTTCTTGTCTGGGTGCATCGATGCAATTCTGCGAACAAGATTGAGTTCGGTGCCAATTGCCCAAGCGGAGCCAGCTGGCGCCTTGTCCAACAGCTCAATGATGCGTTCAGTTGAGCCGACAAAATCTGCCGCATTCACAACTTCGTTTTTACATTCAGGATGAACCACAACATTGACACCTGGAATTTCGGCGCGAACATCCTTTACGTTTTGCTCTGAGAACCGACCGTGTACTGAACAGTGGCCACGCCACAAAATCACACGAGCAGATTTTGCTTGTTCGATGGTGAGACCACCTTGTGGTTTGTGTGGGTCATAGACCACACAATCTTCCGCGGTCAATCCAAGTGTGAGCAATGCTGTGTTGCGACCTAGATGTTGGTCAGGCAAGAAGAAAATCTTGTTAGTTTTTTCAAACGCCCATGACATTGCGCGCGTGGCATTGGATGAAGTGCACACGGTGCCATCATGTTTACCTGTGAACGCTTTGATCGCGGCAGTTGAGTTCATGTACGTAATAGGAGTGATGTCATTCGCAATTCCTATTTCGGTAAACCAATCCCATGCCGCATTCACTTGGTCGGCGTTTGCCATGTCTGCCATTGAGCAACCAGCTGCAAGATCCGGAAGCAAAACGTGCTGTCCAGCGTGGGTCAAAATTTCTGCACTTTCGGCCATGAAGTGCACACCGCAAAAAACAATGAACTCTGCTTCGGGTGCGGCAGCTGCACGTTGCGCGAGTTTGAATGAATCACCAGTGACATCTGCAAACTGAATGACTTCGTCACGTTGGTAATGATGTCCAAGAACAAAAACACGATTTCCCAGTGCCGCTTTTGCTACTCGAGCACGCTCCACGAGACCAGGATCGCTCGCAGCAGGCAAGTCACCAGGGCAGGAAACTCCGCGTTCGCTCGCAAGATCTGAGGAACGCCGTGCCAAAAGCTGGGCAAGTGGAGTTCCTTGAGGTTCGGAAAATGTTTCGGTCACGTGCGTAAGTTTGGCACGAACTCGTCCTTTAGGTTTCGGGTATGCGAATTTTGATCTGTCCGGACTCGTTCACGGGCACTATGTCGGCGGCTCAGGCTGCGACTGCAATCGCTGCGGGATGGATGCAAACTCAGTCGGATGTTGAAATAGAACTTAAACCGCTTTCAGATGGTGGCCCTGGTTTTGCTGCTGCAATGGCCGCGTCCCATGGGGTTGAGATGTGTGAAACCTGGGTCCGAGGTCCGCTTGGAACCGAGGTGCTTGCCAGTTGGGCGATAGCCGATGGTGTCGCATTCATTGAATCAGCGGCTGCTTGTGGATTGGCGTTGCTCAATCCTGATCAGCGCAATCCGGCCATCACGTCTACCTACGGTGTAGGAGAACTTATTGCTGCAGCAATCAAGGCAGGTGCTCGACACATTGTTGTTGGCCTTGGTGGTTCTGCGACAAATGACGCAGGAATGGGCGCATTAGCTGCTCTGGGTGCGCGCGCATGTAATTCAGCAGGCAACGACATCTCCGAAGTCTTGGCACAAGGCGGTTTGGGTTTACGTGAAATCTCGACTGTCGATCTTGAACCTGCAATTACTGCATTAGGCGAGGTCACTCTAGAAATCGCAACCGACGTGGACAACCCGCTACTAGGAAGCAGGGGAGCCACTAACGAGTATGCGCCACAAAAAGGTGCTGACATTGACTTGGTGATGAAACTTGAAGGTTCCCTTGTTCATATCGCAAATCTCGTCGGGCGAAGGGCTGACGGCAAAGATCCCGCGGTTGCCTTAGGTGCAGGCGCGGCTGGCGGTTTGGGCTTTGGGCTGTTGTCGATTGGCGCATCTCGCTCGGCAGGTATCAGTCGAATTATGGAAGCGAGCGGCTTCTCCGAGTTACTCGACTGGGCTGATTTAGTGGTGACAGGTGAAGGGTGTTTCGACTGGCAATCATTACGTGGAAAAGTTGTAACGGGTGTTTCGCGAGCCGCTTTGAACCTTGGTAAACCAGTGGTGGTCCTTGCTGGGCAGGTGGCAATTGGTCGCCGAGAATGGACAACCATCGGAGTGTCTGGTGCTTACGCAATGGTGGATTTCGTGGAGGAGAGCGTCAGCTTTTCTGAACCTGAAGTATCCCTCACACAGACTGCGGCCAGAGTTGCCCGCACCTGGCAGGTTTAGAACTCAAACCTTTCAGGAATACATTTCTTGCTACGTGCGTTAGCCTTAGGTGTAAGACACAACTACCCCGTGGAGTGCCAATGGAAACAACAGACATCAACATCAAAACCTCGTCAACAGAAGGTTTGATTTTGACCGATGCAGCTGCTCTCAAAGTGAAGAACTTGATTGATGCAGAAGGCGAACCAGGACTTGCATTACGCGTGGCTGTTAAGCCAGGTGGCTGTGCAGGATTCCAGTACGACTTGTTCTTTGACAATTCCACTCTCGAAGGCGACATCGTCAAAGAGTTCAGTGGCGTCAACGTCGTGGTTGACCGCATGAGCGCTGAGCATGTCAATGGTGCGATCATCGATTTCGTCGACAGCATCAACGAATCAGGTTTCAAAATCGAAAATCCCAATGCAGCCGGTGGCTGTGGTTGCGGAAAATCTTTCTGCTAACCCCAAGAACATCAACAAAAGCCCGCTTCGGCGGGCTTTTGTTTTTCTTGACCATCTCACCGTGGTCTTCGCCTTATCGACAATGCTGGCGAATAGAGTTGGGCGCCCCGCCACCAACTCCAAGGTTGTATTTCATGAAGATTGCCATCACCGGCTCCATCGCTACCGATCACTTGATGCGATTTGAAGGAAAGTTTGTTGACTCCTTCGTTGAAGGCAAACTCGACAAAATTTCTTTGTCATTCTTGGTAGACGATCTTGAAATCCGCCGTGGTGGTGTTGCACCAAACATTGCATTCGGTATGGGTGTCCTTGGCCTCAACCCAATCTTGGTGGGAGCAGTCGGTTCAGACTTCTCCGATTACCGTTCATGGCTCGAACGACACAACGTGGATACCCAGTCTGTGCACGTGTCTCAAACACGTCACACTGCACGTTTCATTTGCACCACCGATGACGAACAAAATCAACTCGCGTCTTTCTACGCCGGTGCAATGGTCGAAGCGCGCGACATCGAACTTCAACCAATCGCTAGCCGAGTTGGTGGACTTGATTTAGTTCTCGTCGGTCCTAACGATCCAGCTGCGATGGTTCGTCACACAGATGAATGCCGTTTCCGCGGAATTGATTTCGTTGCAGATCCGTCTCAGCAGTTGGCTCGCATGGACGGCGACGATATTCGTCAGCTCATCGAAGGCGCTACCTACTTGATGACAAACGAATACGAGTCATCGTTGATTCTCCAAAAAACTGGTTGGACCGCTGACGAGATTGCGCAAAAAGTAAAAGTGCGAATCACCACTCTTGGAGCTGGTGGCTCTCGTATTGAACAACTTGGACTCGAAACAATTCACGTGCCCGTTCCACGTGAAGAGCAGATTGTGGATCCGACTGGTGTTGGCGATGCATACCGCGCCGGTTTTATGGCTGGTTTGGCCTGGGGAGTCAGCCTCGAACGCTGTGCGCAAATTGGTTCGTTGCTTGCGACATATGTCATCGAAACGATCGGCACCCAAGAATATGAAGTTGCTCAGCGACGTTTCTTGGATCGAATGCGCGAAGCGTATGGTGATACAGCAGCAGAGGAAGTTGCTACTTTCATTCGGTGTAAGCGAGCTTAATTTCGCTTAATTTCGATGGTGTGTTTTTCGTACTGCGCAAAATTCTCCACCGAAACATGATGGTGATTCCTCATTCGGCACCATGCTGGAATATCTACTCGTGCCGCTGGATCATCCACATCGATAGTGATAACAGTCGCGGATGAATCCTTCACCGCTTTCGACAACTCGATGACAGGTTGTGGACATTTGAGTCCGCGTGCATCAATATGCATTGCTAGACATTCTGTACTCCGGTTGATGTTCGAAGATGATCGATAGTTTCGCGTAGAGCGCCAATAAATCGATTCACATTATTGACATCAAAATCCAGTGGTAGCGAAACGCGCACATTGCCATGCGTTAGTCGTTTCATTGCTGCGAGCACATGACTTGGCTGTCCGTCATCACTCAGACATGCACTACCTGATCCCACAGAAAAACCTCGGCGGTCAAGTTCTGAAGCTAAAGCTTCAGAATCGAGATGAAGAACTGAAAACGAAAGTACATGGGGGAGTCGAGAAGTCTCGTGACCATGAACATCAACATCGTTGATCTCTGAAATTTCTTGACGTAGCTGTGCAATTGTGGAGAACGCGTTTGAGTTTGCATGTGCATTAGTGCGCTGGTTTTCGAGGGCAGTCGCTGCGGCGACAAGCAACACTGGATCGGGAGCAATCATCGATCGCTGTCGTTTGTTCATCGAAGGCATTCTTTCGCGACCGAGTGAACTGTTGGTGATGATGAAACACACCGAACTTGGTCCTGCCCACGAGCTAGCCCGAGCGATCACGATGTCACCGTCTGGCAACGATGGCATTCGTCCGACCCATTCAGTGGCATCCACCACCATCAGTGCTTTGGGATGTTGAGCTCGAAGAGTGGAGAGATCATCCAGAGTTCCAACTTCTGGATTGCCAGCTTGAACGATGAGCACATCGGCTGACTCGAAACGTTCGAGAAACCCTTCGCCATCTACTGACATTGGCTTCAACTCAGGTGCTACCGCCTTGGCGGCCTGCAACATGCCTTGTCGAGAAATCGAACTGATTGCAACCTGCTCATGGGCAGTCACGCCACTCACAGCGATACGACAGGCATTTCCCAAACCGTGCACGGCAATGATGTCCGAGGCTTGAGTGCCAAGACTCACGGCGAGCGAATTCAATGACTCTGCAACCAGATTTCGACTCGTTGCCGCCTCAAAATGAACCCCAGATCCAGCTGCGAAACTTAGACGTGCCCCAGCAGCGAGAGAATCGATTGCCGCTGCCTGCCAAGGCTGCCCGGAAACGGCATCGAGGTAGCAGCGGGAGTCAGTCATAGACCGAGATTACATTCGTTGACAAAAAGCGGGGGAGATGTCCGAAAAGTCCTACTTTTGATGTGGTGGGAAATGTCCGATAGGTCACACCTCCCCTCCTCAGATTCACGAGGGAACAGGAGTACCCTGAGCCCGTCAAATTGTGCCCTCATTCGGGTCGTGCGCAAGCACGTACTCGATGAGCAAACCGATGGGAACTGTGAGTGTTGACGACACGCGTGTCTGCCAAACGCACCAAACGAGCATTCCACGCCGCAGCTTTGGCTGTGGGTGTGGTGTTGACGACTGCAGGATGCAGTGGCGACAGCTTCTTGCGTATGGGTATGCCAACCCCAATCACCGAAGAAGGTTCAATCATTGAATCGTTGTGGACCAATTCATGGCTCACTGCGTGGATTGTTGGCGCATTGGTCTGGGGTCTGTTGATCTACGCGATCATTCGCTACCGCCGCCGTCCAGGCGATGGCTTGCCAGAGCAAACCAAGTACAACATGCCAATCGAAATTCTCTACACGGTTGCACCACTTGTCATCGTTCTTGTTCTCACATTTTTCACCTGGCGCGATCAAGCTGAACTCACTGAACTCACCGATCGTCCAACGCACACCGTCGGTGTAGTTGGTTTCCGCTGGTCATGGACTTTTAATTACTTCGAAGAAGACGTCTACGAAATTGGTACGCCTGGAACTCGCCCAGTGTTGTACCTACCAGTCGACGAAACAGTTCGCTTCGAACTCACATCTCCAGATGTCATTCACTCTTTCTGGGTACCTGCATTCCTTCACAAAATGGATGTCATCCCAGGTCGCAACAACAAATTTGAAGTCACCCCAAACACTCTTGGTACTTTCGCTGGAAAGTGCACCGAGCTGTGCGGTGCGGATCACGCACGCATGTTGTTTGACGTCAAAATTGTTTCCCGTTCCGAATATGAAGCCCACATGCAAAAACTTCGAGATGCTGGTCAAACCGGCCGTCTCGATTCAGGCCGTTCCGTCGACGCAGCAGGAGTCACTTCATGACAATCTTGAATGAACGCCCAATCACGTCGGAATACGCCGCACCGCGCGCCGTTCGCAAAGAACGCCTTGGTCGCACAATCGTAAAGTGGATTACCTCCACCGATCACAAAACCATTGGTTACATGTACCTCATTACGTCGATGGTGTTTTTCTCCATCGCAGGTGTGATGGCGTTGTTGATGCGTGCCGAGTTGGCTCGACCAGGTTTGCAGTTTTTGAACAATGAGCAGTACAACCAGATGTTCACCATGCACGGAACCATCATGTTGTTCTTGTTCGCAACACCATTGTTCGTTGGTTTCACCAACATTTTGATGCCGCTTCATATCGGTTCACCTGATGTGGCTTTCCCACGTCTCAACATGTTGGGCTACTGGATGTTCCTCTTCGGCGGAATGATTGTGTGTGCAGGCTTCTTCACTCCAGGTGGAGCTGCAAGTTTCGGCTGGTTTGCCTATGCACCACTTTCAAACGCTGTGAACTCACCAGGTGCTGGTGGCGACATGTGGCTGTTGGGTCTGGCACTTGGTGGTCTTGGAACCATTCTTGGTGCAGTCAACTTCGTCACCACCATCTTCTGCATGCGTGCCCCAGGCATGACCATGTTCCGTATGAGCATTTTCTCGTGGAACGCATTGCTCACCAGTATCTTGGTTTTGATGGCGTTCCCAGTTCTTGCTGCAGCGTTGATTGTGCTCGAAGTGGATCGAAAGTTCGGCTCGGTTGTATTCGAAGCGGCCAATGGCGGAGCTGTTTTGTGGCAGCACCTTTTTTGGTTCTTCGGACACCCTGAGGTGTACATCTTGGCATTGCCATTCTTCGGCATTGTTTCTGAAATCTTGCCTGTGTTCTCACGCAAGCCAATCTTTGGATACAAAGGTTTGGTCTTCGCAACCATCGCAATCGCTGGCCTCTCTATGGCTGTGTGGGCTCACCACATGTACGTCACAGGTGCAGTCAGCTTGCCGTTCTTCAGCACGATGACGATGTTGATCGCAGTTCCAACTGGTGTGAAGTTCTTCAACTGGCTCGGCACGATGTGGGGCGGCTCGCTGTCATTCGAAAGCCCCATGTTGTGGGCTATCGGATTCTTGGTGACCTTCCTCTTTGGTGGCCTCACAGGTGTCTTGCTTGCAATGCCACCACTTGATTTCCACGTCAGTGATACTTACTTCGTTGTGGCTCACTTCCACTACGTTGTTTTCGGAACCGTGGTATTCGCAATGTTCGCTGGTTTTTACTTCTGGTGGCCGAAGTTCACCGGCCGCATGCTTGATGATCGCCTTGGCAAACTTCACTTCTGGTTGGCCTTTGTTGGTTTCCACACAACCTTCTTGATCCAGCACTGGCTCGGTGTCATGGGTATGCCACGTCGTTATGTTGATTACCTCGACAGCGATGGCTTCACCGACCTCAACATGATCTCAACTGTCGGTTCATTCATCTTGGGTGCATCAACCTTGGTGTTCTTCTACAACATCTACAAGACCTACCGCACTGCACCTTTGGTCACTGTGGATGACCCATGGGGTTGGGGTGGATCACTCGAATGGGCGACATCCTGCCCACCGCCACGTCACAACTTCCATACGCTTCCTCGAATCCGTTCAGAGCGTCCTGCTTTTGATCTGCATCATCCTGAAGCTGCAGACAGCCACTAAGAGAGTGTGAATAGATATGAAAATTGAAGGTGGCTTGTTCGCAGGTGGAGCAGTGTTTTACATTGCAATCTCCATCATTTACTCAGTGGTTTCCGGCGATGTTGTTGGCACCACCGTCTTGGCACTCAATGGCGGTTTGGCACTGATCATTGGTTTCTATGTACTTTTCACTGGCAAGCGCATTGGCTCACGTCCAGAAGATCGTCTTGATGCCAACATCGATGAAGCAGATCCAAACTACGGTTTCTTCAGCCCACATTCATGGTGGCCACTTCCTGTCGCTGCAGGCGCTGCAATCACATTCGTTGGTTTGGTATTCGCAACCTGGTTGATGGTGATCGGTGTTACCGTTTTGTTGGTAGCAGTGTTCGGTTGGCTATTTGAGTACTACCGCGGAGATTTTGTTTCCTAAACATG
Source organism: Actinomycetota bacterium (assembly GCA_041158285.1). Lineage (GTDB taxonomy): Bacteria > Actinomycetota > Actinomycetes > S36-B12 > UBA5976 > JAFMIT01. Next base: position 11,861 of record JBEBBR010000071.1, on the reverse strand, counting down.
TTTAAACAATCCCCATGGCTTCGAGCATACGTTTTGCTCGGTTTGCTGTGGGGATTGTCTTTTTTATTCATCATGGTGGGACTAGAAAGTCTTACCCCGATTCAAGTTGCCTTCGGTCGTCTCTTCATCGGTTCACTCACTCTATGGTCCATCGTGTTGTGGAAGAGGCCGTCCTTCTCGATGTCGCGAGCTGGAGTAGGCCACCTATTCGTACTAGCGCTACTGCTTAACAGCGTGCCAGGCGTGCTTTTCGCGTATGCAGAAATGTATGTGTCATCGATTCTTGCCAGCATTATGAATGCCACAACTCCGTTGTTTGGCTTGCTCGCAACTTTGACATTGTTCAGAGAACAAAAACCAGTCAAAGCTCAACAACTCGGACTGTTCGTAGGTTTCGCTGGGGTTCTTGTTGTGCTTGGTGTCTGGCAGGGCATTGGATCTACAACTCTGCAGGGCATTGCGATGTGCGCATTAGCAGTGGCGATGTATGGAATTTCGTTTCCATACGGACGCAGATTCTTGACGCCATTGAAGTACTCGCCGATCAGCGCCTCGGCAGTTCAAGTGGGTTTCGGAATGTTGCAACTCTTGCCGCTGTTGGCCTTCCCGCAAACATTTGAACCTACAACTCGAAGTATTGTGGCTGTGGTTGCGTTGGGCTCACTGGCATCTGGAGTCGCATACATCCTGAACTTCACCATAATTGCGCAGGCTGGAGCCATTGTGGCAAGCACCGTGACCTACTGGACGCCTCTGGTGGCAGTGATTGCGGGAGTTGTAGTGCTTGGTGAATCAACCCACTGGTATGAACCAGTGGGAGCGGTCATTGTGTTGATTGGTGTGATGATCGCCCAGCAACGATGGCCATTCGCAAGCCGAGCACCCCGCTAACTAGTACTGAAACCGCAAACCCACTAGTCCAGCTGAGTCCCGAGAATTCGACGAGTCGGTTAGGGAATCCTGCAAGTCCACTTCCAGATATCAACAGCAGACCAAGGCCGATTGCAGTAATGCACACCGAGGCAAAAAGATTTGCGATTGTTGAAGGGTGCTGTGAGGTTCGTGGCTTATCCCACCACGTCACCTGAATGTGTTCGGTGAACCACAAGAGTTGCACGACTGCGTAGATAGCAAGTGCACATATAGACCAAAAGAGAATCGACCATAGCCAAAAATTCTCTCCAGGAACAATGGTTCCAGCTGAATTTTGAAGTAATGGTCGATCCATACCGAGCATATGGCTGAGAACTGTCAGCAAGGTAAGAGTTGGTAAGTGCCATAGATACATCGTCATCGCAGACATGTTGATACTCACGACGAAACGCCAGATAGAGAGATTCTCAAGTAATTGGGTGAGGCGTTCTCGCAGTAGCAAAACGGCCGCCCAGCAAATCACAGTGTGCAAAGCCATCACAAGAGATGGTGGTGCCATATTGCTAAAAGTCTCATCTGGCATACCCACAAGCGAAATCGGATACGGGCCAAAGTGCACAAGGCAAACATTGATTGATAGAGCTACACCAATAGCGAGCATGAGCAATGGAGCCGAGATTCGACGATTGATGTACCAGATTCCAAAATGTGCTGCTACAGACCATACAGCCACAAAGTTGATCAGACTGACAACTGCTGGTGCCGAATCAGACAGGCGAAGAAAATCAATTGCAGCCACCACTGCAATCCAGACAAGAACTGCCGCGTGTTTGAGATTTCGTTCTAGATAAACATAGAACGGCGTCAGACACGTGATGATGATGTAAATCCCGAGGAACCACAGCAATTGCGTCATGAGATTGAGTAGGGGAGTTGAGACTTTAGATTCACTGAATTGCGCGACGCCGGCACCGATAGGGAGCATGACAGCGAGGTACACGACCACTGGTTTGAGTAGTCGCTGAACTCTTTGCCATGCCCATGCAATATACGGAACATCTTTTCGAGTAGCTGATGCCCACGACAATGAACTTGCAGCACCCCCAGCGATGAAGAACAGTGGCATCACCTGCATGAGCCAGGTTATTGCCTGCAGTGTCGTACTCGATGCGAGAGTGTTACCCAACCGAGGAACACCGTCAATCCACATCACAGCAGCCATTGCGAGATGTCCGCCAACCACACCGAGCAGGCCGAACGCGCGGACGGCATCGATCACTCGATCGCGATGTGGGTCTTGTACAGCAGCAGCCTTGCGGGCGGCGGTTCGTAAAAGCATTGTCACAAAGTAGCAAGAACAGCCGTACGTTTCAGTTACATAGCAAAAGGACCCGCCATTGTGGCGAGCCCTCGTGCGTAATTTCCTACTGCTTAGTGGCTGCTAATCTCTTTGTGATCGTGGTGTTGACCATCAGTGAGGTGTGCGAAGTGAGCCTCTGCCTCAGCAAGTTCAGCCTCAGTTGGTTTAGGAACATTGTCACCATAGAACCAAGCCGAGACTTTTGCCTGCAGACGTTGACGTCCGGCGCGAGGAAGTGCAACACCGTTGGCATCCTCGGTTGGAGGCATCAACACTGGTGTGATGTCTTCCTTAGCAAGAAGCTTTGCGCGGACTGCTTCGTCGACTGGAGTGTGGATTTCAATGAATTCACCATGAGGCAAACGCATGATGTTTCCACTTTCGCGGCCATGCAGTAGCAGATCGCGATCACGACGCTGCAATGAAAGACAAATGCGTTTTGTCACCCAGAAGGCCAATGCTGGAACGATGAACAGTGCAAATCGCAAAGTCCAGGTAATCGCATTGAAGGAAAGTCCGAAGGTGATCGCGATCAAGTCGTTACCTGCAGAGATCCACAAGATTCCGTAGAAGGTCAATGCCATGACGCCAAGCGCTGTACGCGTTGGGGCATTACGAGGTCGATCAAGTAGGTGATGTTCACGCTTGTCACCAGAAGCCCAAGCTTCGATCCATGGGTACAAAGCCATGAGGGTCACCATGATGCCAGGCAAAATCATTGCTGGCACGATCAAACTCAGACTCAATGTGTGATTGAAAATCGTGTATTCCAAAGCTGGCATGATGCGAACTGCGCCATCAAGGAAGCCCATGTACCAGTCTGGTTGTGACCCTGCAGAGACAGCGTTTGGCACATACGGACCAAACATCCACACTGGGTTGATAGTGACAAGTCCACCGAGAAGAACGGTGATACCAAACACGATGAAGAAGAAGCCACCAGCTTTTGCCATGTACACAGGCATCAATGGGTAACCCACAACATTGCGGTTGGTGCGACCTGGTCCTGGGAACTGAGTGTGCTTGTGGAATACAACGAGCAACATGTGAACAGTTACAAGTGCGAGGATGATTCCCGGAATGAGCAAAATATGAATGGTGAAAATGCGAGGAATGAAATCGGTTCCAGGGAATCCGCCGCCGAAGAGCAGGGAAGATGCCCATGTGCCGATTACAGGAGTCGCAAGAATCAAACCTTCCGAAATGCGAAGACCGGTTCCTGAAAGCAAATCGTCAGGAAGTGAGTAACCCAAGAAACCTTCAACGATTCCCAAGAGGAGTAGAACAGTTCCGATAACCCAGTTGACTTCACGTGGCTTACGGAAAGCGCCAGTGAAGAAGATGCGGAGCATGTGAACTGACATTGCACCAACGAAGAAAAGAGCTGCCCAGTGATGGACTTGGCGCATTAAGAGGCCGCCGCGAACATCAAAAGAAATGTCGAGAGATGAGGCATATGCCTCAGACATCTTGACACCCTTGAGTGGAACGAAAGATCCGTTGTACACAACTTCAGTCATCGATGGAACGAAGAACAAAGTGAGGTACACGCCAGATAGCAACAAGATGATGAAGGAGTACAACGCGATTTCACCGAGCATGAATGACCAGTGATCGGGGAAGACTTTGTTGAGCGCAGTTTTTACACCCTTTGCAGCGCCGAAACGTTCGTCAACCCAACGGAGGGCCGGATTCGAAATCGTTGTGCTCATGAAAGCTCCCAGAAACTTGGACCGATTGGAACAGTGAAATCACCTTGAGCTACCAAGTATCCCTCGGAATCTACTGTGATCGCGAGTTGAGGCATTGGACGTGCGGCTGGACCGAACACAACTTTTCCGCCGTCTGCCAAATCAAATGTTGATTGGTGGCATGGGCAGAGCAAGTGGTGAGTGCGTTGTTCGTACAACGAAATTGGGCAACCAACATGAGTACATACTTTGGAGAAAGCCAAGATTCCGTTGTAGTCCCAAGGTTCTTCGGCAGTTCCACCTTGTTGTGAACGGATGTCTGCTGGATCGATGCGAACGACAACCACTACGGACTTCGCGCGTTCGTTGAGGTTTCCTTCTTCGTGTTCAACTTCTTCAAGGCCATCTGGAATCGCATTGATGAGGTTGCCGACTGGAATGTCAGCGGCACGAATTGGTTGATTAGAAACGTCAGTGTGCAAACGCATTCCGCTGCGCCACATAGTGTGGAACTTGCTTGTGGCAGGGTCAGGACCTAGATCGCGAAGTGTGACGATCAAAGGGATAGGGAAAAGCGCCATCGCGCCAAGCAAAGTGCGACGGATGAGTGGACGTGACATCACGCCAGATTCAGCAGCACCTACTTTGAAAGTTTCACTAGCTGCAGCAACATCTTCAGCTGAACTTGCAAACTCGTGACGTTCTTCAACAACTTCAACGTCTGGCATCAATTTCTTTGCCCAGTGAATTGCACCAGTTCCGATGAGGAAAATTGCTAAACCAAAAGTTAGACCCATACTGACATTGAGTGCGGAAGTGGTTCCGATTACAGGAAGTCCAATTTCGACTGAAGGGTCAATGGCAACAAAAGCGATAACAAACAAAACGGTGAACAAAGCACTCAGGGCAAACATGATTGCTACCTGACGTTCAGCGCGGCGAGCTGCCTTTGGATCGATATCTGCGCGACGTAAGGCGTGCGGAATCGGAGCGGGAGTTGGGCGAGTGGTTGAAGACTCGTGATGAACTAGATCGCTCATTTGGCCTTAACTCCAATCCAAATTGCGGCAGCGATAAGTGCTGCAAAACCTGCAGTCCACAAGAACAAACCTTCAGTCACCGGACCGTATTGGCCGAGATCGAGACCGCCAGGATTTGAACCCTTACGCAGTTCTTCGATGTAACGAATGATGTCTTGTTTATCTTGCTTGGTAAGAGTGGTGTCTGAGAAAACAGGCATGTTTTGTGGGCCAGTGATCATTGCTTCGTAAATCTGCTTGGCAGTGGCGGCATCAAGGTTTGGCGCGTACTTGCCGTTGGTCAAAGCGCCGCCGCCACCGGAGAAGCTATGGCACTGTGCGCAGTTAACGCGGAATTTTTCGCCACCAGCTGAGAGGTCGGCATTCGTGGTGTCGTAGTCACTTGGTTCAGGAATCGCAGGTCCTGGGCCAGTGCTTGCAACCCATGCAGCGAGAGCCGCGATTTCTTCTTCAGTGTAGATCGATTGCTTACGCGGTGCTTGGACACCTTGCGCAGCCATTGGCATACGACCTGAACTAACTTGGAAATCAACTGCTGCAGCGCCAACACCGATGAGTGATGGGCCATCAGTCGTTCCTTCGGCATTTAGGCCGTGGCAGGAAGAGCAACCTTCAGCAAACAATGTTTTGCCTTGTGCAACAACAGTTTCTGACACTGTGTCTGCAGCAACTTGTTCGGTGCCAGAGTCAATTGCCGCAAAGCTCAAACCTGTCACGACTAAGGCAGCCAACATGACAGCGAAACCTGCCAAGGGATGTCGTCTTTGTGATGCGAGGAAACGCACGCTGATTCCTTAACTCGAGAGAGGGTTTACTTGACGAGGTAGATCATGGCAAAAAGACCAATCCACACCACGTCAACGAAGTGCCAGTAGTAACTGGTGACGATCATGCGAGTCATTTTTGCGTGGGTAAAAACTTTGCCGGCATATGTCGTGCCAAGCACAAACAAGAATGCCACCAAACCGCCGGTTACGTGAAGACCGTGGAAGCCGGTGGTGAGGTAGAAAACTGAACCGTAAGACGATGATGAAAGTGTGAGGCCTTCAGAAACCAATTTTGCATATTCTGAAACTTGACCACCGATGAAGATTGCGCCCATGAGGAATGTGATCACAAGCCACAAGCGCATCATGCGAACGTCATAACGTTCAGCTGCGAACACCGCCATCTGGCACGTCACTGAAGAAGCAACCAGAATCGTGGTGAAAGTTCCTGCGTAAGGAATGTTGAGCAGCGGTGTGGTTTCGGCCCAGACATCAAGGTTGATGGCACGGTGGGTGAAGTACATCGCGAAAAGAGCCGCGAAGAACATCAATTCACTAGAAAGCCAAACGATGGTGCCAACCGAAACCATGTTTGGTCGGTTGATCTGTCCGTGGGCATGGGGCGCAGAGGCGGTTGCAGTCGTCACGTGCGTATGGTGGCAAAAGAAAGGGCACATTGGGCGCGCGGGGGATACATCTTGGACACAGTTCTTGGGTGTTATGGGTCACACTCAAACTCCTCGTAGTCGGGAAGTCGATTGTGGGGACTGGATTTAGGGTTACCCCATGCTCCCACTGCACTCCAGCTCCAACGAAATTGCTGAGCCAGATTCACTGTGGGCCTTCTGGGCAGCCGTCGAGGTCTTGCCAGCGATCGCAGTGGCTAGTGCACTGTTTCTCTACCTTTTTGGGGTCTACACACTGACTAAACGGGGTGATGCTTGGCCAATCGGGCGAACTCTGTCTTTCTGTATCGGTGGGATGGGCTCGATTTACCTTGCGACCCAAGGGCCGCTGGCGGCACTAGACACTGTTTTGATCTGGACCCACATGGTTCAGCACATGATTTTGACGATGATTGCACCTATTTTCTTGGCACTTGGTGCACCGATCACCTTGCTCTTGCGGACCGCGCCGCAGTGGATTCGAAAAGTCGTACTTGCGGTTCTCCACTCCTGGTACGGCAAATTTGTGACTTTCCCGCTTGTCGCGGGCGGAATTTTCATTATCAATCCATGGATTTTGTATTACACAGATTTTTACGAACTCACCCTCACCAATCCACTTGTGCACAATCTCAACCACCTGCACTTCCTCGTCGTGGGCTGTGTCTGGATTTGGGCCCTCATCGGAATTGACCCGATGCCTCGGATGGGTCATCCACTGCGTTTGTTCGCGGTTTTCCTGACTTTGCCGTTCCATGCATTCTTAGGGTTAAGTCTGATGAGCGCCCCAACCACCATAGGTGGGGGTTTCTATGAAACTGTCGTTCGGCAGTGGGGGCCAACCGTTGCTCAGGATCAAGAAATTGCCGGTGGTCTTTTGTGGGCAGCTGGCGATTTGGTCGGCCTCATGCTGTTTGTCGTTTTGATGATTCAATGGGCTAAAGCCTCTGACCGTGAAGCAGCCCGCATCGATAGAGAACTTGACCGCCAAGAACAACTCAACCAATCTGACCTGAAGTAGGCTTATCCCGTGACCAACAGCGACCGCACCCTCAACGTTCTTATCTACAGCGACGACTCCACTGTTCGTGAAGCCGTGATGACCGCATTGGGTTCACGCCCAGCGCCAGAACTTCCACGCATCGCGTTTGTGGAATGTGCAACCGAACCCATGGTCATCCGCAAAATGGATGCAGGATCTATTGATGTAGCCATTCTCGATGGCGAAGCGGTACCCGCAGGTGGCATGGGAATTTGTCGTCAACTGAAAGACGAAATCTTCAACTGCCCACCCGTTGTTGTGATCACTGGCCGCCCACAAGATGGTTGGCTTGCAACCTGGTCTCGTGCAGACGCAGCAGTGCCACGTCCACTCGATCCAGTTGTGCTTGCAGAGGCTGTAGCAACTTTGCTACGCCGCCGCGTTGCACTCTCTGCATAATTTAGATTTCTCACAGCCCATGAGTAGCTGGTCAACAGTCTTATCTGGCTTAATCGCTCGCGAACAATTGCCGGTGGGAGATTTACATTGGGCAATGGAGCAGATGATGAGTGGTGATGCATCACCATCTCAAATCTCAGCTTTCCTAACTGCGCTTCGCGCTAAAGGTGAAACTCCAACTGACGTGTCAGCATTAGTTGATGTCATGCTCGAACATGCAGTTCCTGCTCCTGTTTCAGGAATAACAGTTGATACATGTGGAACTGGTGGCGATGGTGCACACACCGTCAACATCTCAACCATGGCAGCGATCGTGGTTGCAGCGTTGGATGTCACTGTTATCAAACATGGCAATCGCGCAGCATCTAGCAAGTGCGGTTCGGCAGATGTACTTGCCGAACTCGGTGTGCCACTTGATATCGATCCTGCCAAAGCAGTAGATGTTGCAAACAACGTTGGTATTACTTTTCTTTTTGCACAGGCCTTTCATCCAGCACTTCGACATGTGGGTCCAACTCGACGTGAAATTGGAATTCCAACAGTCTTCAATATCTTGGGGCCTCTTGCTAATCCGGCTCGACCGACTGCACAAGTAGTAGGTGTTGCCAACGCAGCTATCGCACCCATGATTGCAGAGGTTTTGCGCGTTCGTGGAACTCGCGCTTTGGTAGTGCGCGGGCATGACGGACTCGACGAGTTATCTATCGCAACCAGCAGCACTATGTGGAGTGTGCTTGGTGATGAAGTTGTGGAGATTATTTTTGATCCACGCACGTTAGGTATTGCGGTTCCATCAGAAGATGCGTTGTTAGGCGGCGATGCTGCATTCAACGCAGATGTCGCACGTCGTCTTTTTGCAGGTGAAGTATCTGGCAAGTTTGAACATATTCGCGATGCCGTATGTCTAAATGCTGCTGCAGCCCTCGTCGCGGTGGAAGCAGTGAGCACTCCACATCTCAACGTTCACGAGTCGTTGCAAGCGAAATTTGAACTGGCAAAGTCTGCGGTTGCAGATGGTGCGGCTCAAGCAAAACTTGAACAATGGATAGCAGCACTTTCCTAAACCTCAAAACCGCACTATTTCATTGGAAATTTAACGCGGAGCGGTGTGCCGCACAAACTCCTTCACCGAAACTACGGACGCAGCTGCTTCACGCGCTTGTGCCATCTCAATGATGTCTGATCGGTATCGCATCTGACTTGGCCATGGACTCTTCCACTCATCTGTTACATCGAGTAAGCGAAGGCCAGGGGTTTCGAGCCAGGACAAAATGAGTTTTGCTTCAGCTACTGATCCGGCAGGCGCAGGTAGGTGAGGTTGAGCAATGGCTTCGGCTGTTGGTTGAAGCAGTTCATACATTGGCAGCACATCATGTGCAGAATCAATGTTTGCAGATGCAGCAAGTTTTCCGTGTCGAATGATGTGAACATCCCACGAACCATCAGCTCGCGGAGCTGCGGCAGCGATTTGTTGGATGCTGGTTAGACCATGAAGTCTGTGAAAACGACTTGTCACAGATAGCCATGCTTGTAATCGGTCTCGTGTGATTGCTGCTTCTTCGTATCGTTGCTGCGCAGAAAGTGAATCAATTCGCAGGCGCAATTCATCTTCGACGCCAGATTCGCCTTGTATTGCACTGAGCAGTTGTTCGACAAGTTCAAAGTATTGCTCAGTGTCGATACGTAATTCGCATGGCGCTGAACATCGGCCGATATCTGCAAGAGCACAGGCAGAAGTCGCTTTCTTCGCACTGAGTTTTGGAGTACAGGTGCGTAACTGAATGACGGATGTGATTGCATCAATCACAAGTCCAGCTTGTTCCATACTGCGAACAGGACCGAAATATGCCAAACCTGTGTCTGGGTTAATTTGTCGAACGGCGCTCAACCGTGGATAAGCCTCACGTGTGAGTTTTAACCAAATGTTTTTCTCGGAACGAACTCCTCGCACATTGAATGGTGGCTTGTGTTCGAAAATAAGTCGCAGTTCACGCACACTCGCTTCAAGTTCAGTTTGAGTCTCAATTGCTGCAACAGAATCAGTCAGATCAATCATGCGACTCATACGGTCACGCGTTTCACTACGAGTGAAATAGGAGTTGACACGTTTGCGCATGGCTCGGGATTTGCCGATATATAAAGGACGTTGTTTGTCGTCTCGAAAAATGTAAACGCCAGGCGCATCTGGAATATGTTCTGCAAGATGCCGTTTTTTGCGCTGACTTGCTTTGATAACTGTTCCAAGTTGCAGAGCTTCTTCGATTGTTGTGACGCCAACTGATCCCAGTCGTTCGAACAGTGCATGCAGTACATGAACTGTTGCACGAGCATCTGCAAGTGCGCGGTGAACAGGTTCGGTGGGTGAACCGAAATGTGCTGCGAGTGTGCCTAACTTTCGATTAGGAACTTCATCTCGAAGTAATGCTGCTTTTGCCAGAGTGAGAGTGTCGAGATGTGCAGGGGAGTGCCATGGAATTTCGAGGATTGAGTTTGCGGCTTTGAGAAAACCTAAATCGAAGGGTGCATTGTGTGCAACTAAAACTGCATCACCTGCCCACTGCCAAAAATCTGGAATAACAGTGTTGATGCGCGGGGCATCAACCACCATCGCATCGTTGATGCCAGTAAGTAGTGAAATGAACGGTGGGATCTCTGTGCCGGGATTGATCAACGTTTGAAACTCGCCAAGAACTTCGCCGCCACACACTTTGACTGCGCCAATTTCAGTGATGCCACCGAGATGACTTGGGCCACCGTTGGTCTCGAGGTCGACCACCACAAATGTGACAGCACTCAAAGGTGTGCCCAACGTATCGAGTGGAGGCTGAGAGCCACGAGTAATCACAGGCGAAAACTACGCCGAGGTTGTGACGTCAGGCTGAGGTAGTCACAATAAGAAAGTCCGCCAAGGCTCGACACGCCGTTGGTTGTCACCCTCGAGGTTTGTCAGAGCCCCCTTTTAGGTTCACACCACATGAAGGAGGCACTATGAAACTAGATTGTTCAACCTGCGAACTCAAAGACATCGCCTGTGGTGATTGTGTTGTCACACTGCTCTTGAGTTTCCCGGCTCCAGAGCGGGTAATTGATGAAGTGGAGGAGCAGGCGCTTGCAGTACTTGCTGGAGCTGGACTCGTTCCTCAGCTGCGACTGATTGCTTCCGCGGATACCCCATCTGCGTCGATCGGAGGCGTAATAGACGTAGAAAATCCTGAGAATAAGGTCGGATAATCGGACATTTCGGACAAAAACGTGCCGAAACTGGGCCGAGACCTCCTCAACCTTGGTACGGTCAGCGGGTGATGACGACTTCAAAACGCTCCCGCGCAATGATCGCCGCAACCATTCTTGGGCTCACTTTCACACTGCTCAGCCCTGCTGCGAGTGCTCCAGTGACCATTCCACGTGTGAACTTGGCCCAGGTGGAACGAGAGGTAGATGCTCTGCAAGAGCAGGCTGCCACCGCTTCTGAAGAATGGAATGAAGCTCGTCTCGAACTCGAAAAAGTGAACGCCAAGATTGCTTCACTTTCCCAGCGCGCTTCAAAGCAGCAACGTTCCTACAAAGATTTGTCTAAAGACCTGGGTTCCATTGTTCGTTCCATGTACAAAACAGGTGGAATTGATCTCGATATTCAAGCCATGGTCGCCACCGACCCATCAACTTTCCTTGCCCATCTTGATGCCATCAACATCGTGGGTGCTCGCCAAGAAGCATCCTTGCGCCGCATTCTTGCTGCAAGTATTGATTTGAAGCAGAGTAAATCTGAACTTCAGTCTGAACAAAAGAAAGCTCGAGCGATTGCAAAACGCGCAAATGCTCGCCGTACTGTGGTTGAGCAAAAATTGGCACAAGCCGAAAAACTTCTCAACAGTTTGCAAGCTGCCGATCGCAAGAAGCGTGCGAAGCGTTTGGCTGCACTCAAAAAAGCTCAAGCCAAAAAAGCGAAGAAGGCAAGCTCACAAGTTGTCTCTAAAGTTTCAAGCGCACGTTTGCGTAAAGTTTTGAAGTACGCATTGTCACA
>JBEBBR010000070.1:0-3753 GCA_041158285.1 Actinomycetota bacterium | reverse complement strand
AGGATGACAGGTTTCTTAGCGAACTTCTCTTCGAGGAATTTGCGAGTACCTTCAGTTGGGCGTGAGTACAACCACGACAACATTCCAAGCGCAAACATGTTCTTTGCACGTTCAGCTTCTTTGCGAGTGAGATCGAATTCTTTGAGTGCTTCAACAGTCAGAGAGGTAAGTGCGACCGTATGAACGTTGTATTCGCTCAGTGAGTCATCTTCGATTGGGTTTTCGGTGTAGCCAACTTTGTCGAGATTGCGCTTGGTGAATTCATCCGTATTGATGATGACATCGGCACCAGCAGGCATCTCTTTGATGTTTGCTTTGAGTGCGGCAGGGTTCATCGCGACGAGAACTGTCGGAGCATCACCCGCGGTAGTGATGTCATGGTCAGCAAAGTGAAGTTGGAAGGCCGATACGCCTGGGAGAGTTCCCTGCGGTGCGCGGATTTCAGCCGGGAAGTCTGGGAGGGTGACAATGTCGTTGCCGAAAACAGCGGTGGCTGAGGTGAACTGGTCACCTGTCAGCTGCATTCCATCGCCAGAGTCGCCGGCAAAGCGGATAACTACCCGACCCAGGGTGACTAGTTCTTTGCTCACAATGTGTGCCTTCTTGCCGTAATTTCGATCCGAGCCGAACTGCTCAGATATGAGCGTATTGTCCCTGCTTTAGGGGGATAAGTCTTGCCAGTTCTCAAGAATTGGACTCTGAGCGCCCGTGGCTCATTCCCGAGGCTTGTGACTAGCCTTGCACTCATGAAAATCGCTGTCCACCACCTCGCACTGGCCTGTTGCGCAGTCGAAGTTGAGACCACGATTTCTCTAGATCTGCCAGTGACTCAGGGTGACTTTGAACTAGTCCCAGCGGGCTTGGGCACTAGCCCAATCGACCTGTCCGTTTTGGTCATTGCCGGAACCGTGTCGCGTGCTGCCGAACCTCGGCTACACCAGGTGTGGACTGCTCTTGAGGGTCCGAAGCTCGCTATTGCCTATGGCGTCTGCGCATCCTCTGGCGGGCCGTATTGGGACTCCTATTCGGTTCTCGCAAGTGCTGCCGAGGTGGTGCCAGTTAGCCGTTTTGTACCTGGCTGCCCACCCCCACGTTCTACTTTGGTGGATGCCATCGTCGCTACGGCCAGTGAATTTGCGGGGGTGAAATCATGAGCTTCGTAGAGGTTGCACCTGCCGATTGGCTGGCCACGGCACAGACCCTCAAGTCAGAAGATTTCGGAACTCTGATGGCAGTAGATCGAATTTCGACGCAAAGAATCGAGTTGTGGCTTCGCACCAAAGCCGGCCATGAAGTTATGTGCGCTGTCCCTCGAGACGGTTCAGTTTTAATGGATTCGCTCACCTCGGTCTGGAATGAAGCAGACTGGCGAGAACGCGAGATCCACGAAATGTTTGGCGTTACATTCATTCGCGTTGAGTCGAATAAGCCCTTGTACTTTGCGCCAGATTCGATTTTGTTCCAATCATTTCCACTTCGACGTGATGTGCTTTTGAAATCGCGTAACGAGAATGAATGGCCTGGGACAAAAGATCCGACTGATGCTTCGAAGTCACCCTCGCGTCGAAAGTCATTGCCAGTTGGTGTTGATCCTGAGTGGACACCAGAGCGTGGAGGTGCGCTGTGAGTTCTCAAGAATCAAAGCCCGAAATTCGCGGAATCATCGCGCTCAAGCCAGAAGCCTGCACCTCATGCATGTTGTGTGTGCGAGAGTGCCCGACGTGGTGCATCAGTCTGGACAGTCATCAAGCTCCAGATCCGGCTAACCCTGCAGGTGCTAGACCGCGACTCATTAATGTGCTCGATGATTTTCGAATTGATTTCGCGAGATGCATGTCATGTGGAATTTGTGTGGAAGTGTGCCCGTTCGATGCATTGAAGTGGGAAGACACAAAAGATTACGACGAATCGACACGTGAAGCCATGGTGCATCACAGTGATCAGTTGTCACAACATTGGAGTGAACAATGACATCAGAGTGGTGGCGGGAAGCTGTCTTCTACCAAATCTATCCGCGCTCTTTTGCAGATAGCAATGGTGATGGAATTGGTGATCTTCGTGGAGTGATCGATCGCATCGGCTATCTCGAAAGCCTTGGTATTGATGCGTTGTGGCTGTCGCCGTTCTTTCCGTCGCCTCAGGTTGATGCGGGATACGATGTTTCGGATTATCGAGGTGTGGATCCGATTTTTGGAACGCTTGAAGATTTCGATGAATTAGTTTCTGTTTGCCATCAGCGAAACATCAAAGTAACCATTGATGTTGTTCCAAATCACTGCTCTGATCAACATGAACTTTTTCAAGCTGCGTTGAACTCAGCACCTGGTAGCGAAGAACGCAGTCTTTTTCACTTTCGCGATGGCCGTGGTGAAAACGGCGAGATCCCACCAAGTAATTGGACGAGTGCATTTGGCGGCCCTTCGTGGACTCGTGTGACAGAAGCAGACGGTTCTTTAGGGCAGTGGTACTACCACTTGTTTGCCCCTGAACAGCCTGATTTCAATTGGGAACATCCTGATGTCAAAGCAGAGTTTGAAAAAACGTTCAAGTTTTGGTTAGACCGCGGAGTTGATGGTTTCAGAATTGATGTCTCCGACGCGTTGATAAAGGACACGTCGTTTGCGGATACTGATGGCGGTTACCCGCTCATTCCAAAAGATGACTCGTGTGGTGTGCACGAGATTTATCGAAATCTTCGCACCATTATGAATTCATACGATGGTGATCGAATGGCAGTTGTGGAGACTGGGGCTGAAGATGAGATCGTTGCGTTGTTCATTCGCCCAGATGAAATGCATTTAGCTTTCAATTTTCACTTCTTGAAATCAGCATGGGGTGCGGGTCTCTTCTCCACCGCAATCACGCAATCCATCGAAGCGAATCGTGAAGTAGGTGCACCGACCACTTGGGTGATTGATAATCACGACAATCCGCGCTCTGTGACTCGATTTGCTTCAGATACACATCTTGATGGTCATTATGTTCCTGCTGTTTATACTGATTTGGATTCGCAGGATCTCGAACGCGGACGCCAACGTTCGCGTGCTGCCGCGCTACTGATGATGTCACTTCCGGGCGCTGTTTACATTTACAACGGCCAAGAACTCGAGCTCCCGAACATTGATGATCTACCTGATGAAGTTCTGCAGGATCCTGTCTTCTTCCGCACTCAAGGTGCGCAAAGAGGTCGCGACGGTTGTCGAATTCCAATGCCGTGGACCGAAGGTTCTTCACCATGTGGGTTTGGGCCGGCTGGTTCAGAGCCTTGGCTGCCGATGCCAGCGACCTGGGGAAGTTACTCCGTCGGCAAGCAATCCACCTCACAAGATTCTGCGTTGAGTTTTTATCGAAACCTCATCGCACTTCGTAAAGCTATGCCTGTTTTGCGCAAAGGTTCGGTAGAAATTTGCGACAGTGGAAATTCTGAAGTGATCAAGATTCTTCGTGAATACGAAGGAACTCGCATTGTCGTCATGGTGAACTTTGGTGATCAAAGTTTTGTGATGACTGATGCGGTAGGCCATAAAACACTTATTGCCAGCAACCCATCGGAGAATCCGAACGAGATTGCTGGCAACAGCGCAGTGATTTTGGAACTTTAGCGGTAGTTCGTGAACTGCACCGCAAAATCAAGATCAGCATCTTTGATCAGCTGAATGGTGTCCTGAAGATCATCGCGTGACTTACTCGTGACTCGGAGTTCATCACCCTGGATCTGAGCCTTGGTGCTTTTCGGGCCTTCATCACGGATGA
>JBEBBR010000069.1:0-20034 GCA_041158285.1 Actinomycetota bacterium | reverse complement strand
GGTGGCTTTGGCAATTCCTGCATTCATGGCATCTGGAGTGCGACCGCTTGGATTGTCTACAACTACAACTCGTGGATCAGCTGCCGCTAGTTGTTGAGCGATTTCTGCAGTGCGATCAGTGCTTGGACCCACAGAGATGACGACCTGCAATGGCCCTGCATAATCTTGATTGAGAGCCGCAGCTACGACCTCTGCGAGGTGCCGTTCTTCGTTGAGTACGGGAATCACAATGCTGACGGGCTGCCTCGAGGAGTTCACGAGCGAAATCTAGCCTCCTTGCGCTTCATACTTGCGACCTCTCGTGCGATAGTCTCGCCATCGAATTTAGACAGGTGAATGATGAAACTTTCTGTAATTGGCACTGGCTACCTCGGCGCAGTTCACGCTGCCTGCATGGCGGAACTTGGATTTACAGTCGTAGGTATCGACGTTGACCCAGCCAAAATCGCAACTCTTGCGGGCGGCAAGGCACCATTTTTCGAACCCGATTTCGAACCTGTACTCCAACGCGGCATCGCATCAGGCCGATTGACCTTCAGCACGGATTTCGCTGATCTCGCCGATGCTGATGTGCATTTCGTCTGTGTTGGCACCCCACAAACCGCAGGCAGTCTCG
The DNA here is from genome assembly GCA_041158285.1 of Actinomycetota bacterium. Taxonomy (GTDB): domain Bacteria; phylum Actinomycetota; class Actinomycetes; order S36-B12; family UBA5976; genus JAFMIT01. Next base: position 19,418 of record JBEBBR010000069.1, on the reverse strand, counting down.
CAGCCGACACTCGTTACGTTGATGCAGCGATCGATGGCATCGCAAAATTCGGCCGCGCTGGCAGTGTGGTTGCCGGTAAGTCAACAGTTCCAGTTGGCACTGCCGCTCGACTCCAAGCTCGACTCGATGCTGCAGCACCTGGCGCATTCGAACTTGCATGGAATCCAGAATTCTTGCGTGAAGGTTTTGCGGTCAAAGACACACTACATCCGGATCGCATTGTGATTGGCGTTCACGGTCCGAAGGCTGAACCTGCTTTGCGCCAGGTTTATGCAACCATGATCGCGGACAACACTCCTTTCTTGGTTACGGATTTTCCAACTGCAGAACTCGTTAAGGTCGCAGCAAACGCATTCCTCGCAACCAAGATTTCATTCATCAACGCAATGGCTGAAGTTTGCGAAACAGTTGGTGGCGATGTTGTTGCACTTGCTGATGCGATTGGACACGACGAACGCATTGGTCGTCGATTCCTCAATGCAGGTATTGGTTTTGGTGGCGGCTGCCTTCCAAAAGACATCCGCGCATTCCAAGCACGTGCTGCTGAACTTGGAGTCGAAGAAGCTGTCGCATTCCTCCGCGATGTTGATGATGTGAACACTCGTCGACGTACTCGCGTTGTTGATCTTGCAGCTGAAATGCTTGGTGGTACTGTCACTGGCACACGAGTCGCAGTACTTGGTGGAGCTTTCAAACCAAACAGCGATGACGTACGTGACTCTCCTGCTCTGGACATCGCAGACGCATTACAAAAACGTGGCGCTTCGGTCGTTCTCTTCGATCCAGAGGCCATGGACAATGCCACTGCACGTTTTCCAGATTTACAAAAAGCCACTTCAATCGAAGATGCGATCACTGGAAGTGACATCGTTTTACATCTGACCGAATGGAAAGTCTTCCGCGACATCGATCCAAAGGCTGCTGCTGGTTTGGCAAAACGACCTTTGATGATTGATGGTCGCAATGCGTTAGATCTTGCTGCCTGGCGAAGTGCCGGCTGGACCGCTAAAGCTCTCGGCCGACCATAAGTCGAGGCCATTCGATCGCCGGACAGCGATCCATAACTACCTGCAACCCGTGCTCAATAGCGCGGGTTGCTGCGTTTTCATCAACAATTTCAAGTTGCATCCACACCGCTGGCACGTTGAGCGCAATAGCTTCATCAATGATTCCACCAACGCGAGTTGAAGCCACAAAACAATCAACTACATCGATCTCGTGATCTATCACTGCATCCGCGAGTGAGGTGTATGTATGAACGCCCAATACATCTATCCCACGCGGATGAATCGGCACAATTGTTTTGCCGACTTTCTGCAGAAATTGCGCAACCCGATACACAGGTTTTTCGGGATCAGTTCCTAGCCCAACAACCGCCCACACGCGAGCATTTTCTAGCAGCGAAACAACAGTGTCATCGGTTCCATAAAGCTGCGGATCGCGCATGTCATCAACCAGTGAATCCAGTGACATTGCGTTTGCGTCGAACGACTTCACCTTTGGATCGAGCAACCTCTTCGAGGGACTTTTGATACTCGACCATTTTTGACATCAAGTGTGGATCGTTGTTTGCCAACATCCGAATTGCCAACAAACCAGCATTCTTCGAATTGCCAATTCCCACAGTGGCGACTGGTACTCCAGCTGGCATCTGCACAATTGACAGAAGCGAATCCATTCCATCCAACTGAGCTAGTGGAACTGGAACTCCAATAACTGGCAGTGGAGAAACCGCCGCCAACATTCCAGGAAGATGCGCTGCACCACCGGCTCCCGCGATGATTACCTGAATTCCACGACTGTGTGCGTCACGCCCGAAATCAAGCATTGCCTGCGGCATGCGATGGGCAGAAACCACATCTGACTCATATGCGATAGCGAAATCATCCAAAATCTCTGCCGCCGCTTGCATCACTGGCCAGTCAGAATCGCTGCCCATCACGATGGAAACAAGTGGCGTTTCTTTTTCACTCATTGCTACTCCTGAATTGAACCGGTGAGATATGCGGCTGCATGTCGTGCTCGTCGTAGTGCATCTTCAAGTTCTTCCGACAAAACAGTGACGTGACCAATCTTTCTACCTGGCCGAACTTCTTTGCCATACATATGAATTTTGACCCCTGGGTCGCGCGCCATGCAATGTTTATATGCCGAATACATGTCAGGAAAATCGCCGCCAACAACATTGACCATAACCGTCCATGAGGCCTTTGGAGTTGGATCTCCGAGTGGCAAATCCAAAACTGCGCGCAAGTGATTTTCGAATTGACTAGTGGTCGCTCCGTCAATCGACCAATGACCACTGTTATGTGGACGCATCGCTAATTCATTGACCAAAATCTCATCACCCGTATCGAAAAGTTCCACTGCCAACATACCGACAACATCAAGTTCTGTTGCAATGTGCATCGCAATTTTCTGTGCTTCTGCAGAACGTTCTTCACTTAGTCCTGGAGCTGGGGCAATGACTTCGGCACACATTCCATTGATCTGAGTTGTCTCGACAATCGGATACGCAACAACTTGTCCATGCGGAGATCGAGCTACCTGTGCACTGAGTTCTCGAGTGAATGGCACACATTGTTCGACCAGCCATTGCACATCGCTCGCAAGTTCAATGGACATTACATCTTCAACAGATTCAATTTCTGAACAAACCCACACGCCACGTCCGTCATAGCCACCGCGTGAAACCTTGAGAACGACGGGCCACTGATGTTGTTGGGCAAATTCAGCAACTTCTGTCGAACTCGTGACAATTTTCCATTCAGGACTTGGAGCACCTATCGAATTCAACTTCGAACGCATCAGCACTTTGTCTTGTGCGTACATCAAGGCGTGCGAACCAGGATGAACCTGGTGACCTGATGCTTCTAGTTCCTGCAGAATCTCAAGCGGGACATGCTCATGATCGAAGGTGACAACTTGACTATCAGCAGCTGCTGCAACCACGGCATCGCGATCAGTGTGTTCACCAATCATGAGGTGGTTGACGACTTGGGCGGCGCTATCAGTCGGAGTTTGAGCCAAAACCCGAAGTTCAACCCCAAGGGCGATGGCTGGTTGATGAGACATTCGCGAAAGCTGCCCGCCACCAATCATGGTGACAAGCGGGAATCCTTGGGGTTTGGCCACAGGGTGAGACTACGCGAACAGTGTCGGTCTAGAGGTTGCGTAATCTGTGCCCACTATGACTGCAGCAATCTCCCCCCTCGCTCGCCTTCGCCGGCTAATTCCCGAGGCATCCAAATTTCTCACGGTCGGGGCCATTGCCTATGTGGTCGATGTTGGCGTGTTCAACCTTTTGAGATTCGCAGGCGATTTTGCACCTTTGGCAGGAAAACCGCTCACAGCCAAAATCATTTCTGCAGTAGTTGCCACGGTCGTTGCATACTTTGGAAATAAGACATGGACCTATGCCCATCGTGCGGGACAATCAGCAACGCGAGAGTTAACTTTATTTTTTGGACTTAATGCGATCGCCATGGTTATTGCAGTCGCATGCCTTTGGGTGAGTCACTATTTGTTAGGTCTTGATTCTGCACTTGCCGACAACATCTCAGCTAACATCATCGGAGTCGGACTCGGCACCATCTTTAGATTCTTCACGTATCGGAAATTTGTATTTATTCATTGATCGCAAGTAGACCCGCGTTGTTGCTGGTTCTGACTGACGCCATTCGAGTCGCCCACCTTGAGCTGCTGCTAACGCCATAGCGAGCGCAAGTCCAATCGATTCAGATCGTTTAGATTCGACTTCGTGCACGATCTCTTGGTCGATTGCCTTGAGCATCTCGCCGGCTTCTTTAGATAGCCCTGCACCTTGATCCGAAATTGATAAGACCAGCCAGTCGCCTGTGTTGGTCACTTTGAGATCCACATTTCCAGCACCATGCAAAACAGCATTTTCGAGAAGGATGGATGCGATATGCCGCACTGCGCCACTTGGCACATCTGCCATGAGACCTTCAGGAATTTCAGTTTGAATCTTTCTTCCTTGCGCATGCAAGGTTGGATGTACATCAGCGATCACAGGCTGCAAAACTTTAGATAGCGATTCACCTGGGCCGGTCACAGCCGTTCCTCGCCTTGCTGCCATCAACTCACTCATCGTTTGATTGAGTCGATCAATCTGAGCGCTCGCTCGAGCCGCTTCTGCACGTACTGCTTGTGGATCTTCAGCAATCTCTGAAATTTCATCGATCAACAAGGAAAGTGCTGTGAGCGGAGTCCGCAATTGATGGCTCACTTCAGAGGTCAACCGTCTCTCAGTGATGAGCAGTTGTTCAATGCGTCGAGCAGAGCTGTCCAAAACTTGTGCGGCATCATCTAGTTCTGGAATGTCGTATTTCATTGAACGTGGGCGCGTATCGCCAGAACCAATTCGCTGGGCAAACAAAGTGAAATTCGTCAATGTTTCCGCAAACCTCTTGGCTAATTGACGCGACAATAACCACGCCAAAATGGCACCTACTGCTCCAACGAGCGCTGTGGCCCCAACAATTGAGGCAACAGTCTCTTGGACTGTCACATCCGTTTCTTCGAGATGAACTTTGACGTTACCGCTCACGACATCGTGGATTACTGGATTCGGCGTATCGATACGAACGATGTTGATTACCTGAACACCATCGATAGTGATCAATACGTTTGTGTCCTCACCAACAATCGATGAAACTTCTTGAGTGGTAATGGTTTCGTGCATAGGTTGCATTTCAGTGATGTGCAACGCAAGCATCAGAGCTTTCTGTTTGAGCGCTTCATGTGAGTGCTGATCTGAAGTTTGAACTCCAACATAAAGCATGGGCAAAGCAATAACCACGACTACAACAAACACAAGCAACATAACTGTGCGTTGAATTCTGCGTCTCATCAGAAATCACTATTCCTTCGCACAACGAAACCCAACACCGCGAACGGTTGCAATTAAATCTTTGTGTGAGCCAGCGACTTCGAGCTTTTTACGCAATGTTGAAATGTGCATGTCAATAGTTTTTGATGCGCCAAACCAATCGGTTTGCCAAACATCTTTCAAAATTTGTTCACGAGTCACCACATGCGGTGCGTGCTTAACGAGCATCACAAGAAGTTCGTATTCTTTAGGAGTCAAAATCAAAAGCTCATCACCGTAGTGAGCAACATGAGTTGCGGTGTCAACCGTTAGATCGTCAAACGATAAAACGGTAGCAACTGCACTTCGACGAATAGCTGCTCTGATGCGCGCCAACAACTCTGACGTTCGAAAAGGTTTCGTAACATAGTCATCTGCACCGGCATCAAGGCCGATGATCAAATCAAGTTCTTCGGCGCGAGCAGACAAAACGATGATGGGAACGGTTGAACCAGTGCTTCGAAGTTGTCGACAGACATCAAGCCCATCGAGTCCAGGCAATCCAAGATCCAAAATCACTACTTCGCAATTTTGAGCTGCTCGGACTGCATCCTTGCCGTTGATTACATGGACAACTTCGTAATCTTCACGTTTGAGTGCGCGGAGCAGTGGACCAGCGATGTCCACATCATCTTCGACTAAAAGCACTCTGACCACATTCTGAGCCTATGCTGTGAAGAGATGCTGGATGTCTGCTGTCCGGAAAGTTTTTGTCACCTTTCCGTCTGTAACTTCGATTCCACCATCGGGTGCAATTGCGGTTGCTAGGCCCTCAAAAGTTTCCCCATTCGGCAATTCGACTTTCACGGCCCGGCCCAAGGTGCAGCACAGTTGAGAGTAGGTCTGGAGTATGCGAGCTGATGAACCTTGCAACGCGCTGTGCACATGAGCGAGTACAGCTACTGCAATTTCTTCGATTTCAGGGATGTCAGTAATGAAATCCGCGAGCGATCTGGCATTCGCAATTGGGCGGTCGGCTTCTGAGATCATCAGATTGAGCCCAATTCCAATGACGCATACCGATTCACCACCCCCCTCAGGGTGGAGCGCAATCACGATGCCGCCGAGTTTGAAGAGATGGTGTTCGTCCGCAACCACCACATCGTTGGGCCATTTGAGCTGAACTTGAGGGAGGTAGCCAGCAACTGCCTGAGCGACCCCCACACCCACGGCCATCGGCAGAAGGCTCAGACGATGGTCCTGCAAGGGCAATCGCACGACTGTGGACATCAGTAGCCCTTCACCCTCGCCTGTGGACCAGGTGCGGTCTAGGCGGCCACGACCAGCGGTCTGAACCCCTGCGAGCACAGTCCGCCCGTGTGAGAGTTCAGCTACTGGCTGGTTCAGAAGGTAGGTCTGCGTGGAATCAATGGTCTCAAAAACCTCAAAAGTGGCCTCGATTCCCGCTGACTGAGCGCGAACTGAGAGGTTTTTGCTATCGGGGAGTAACCGTTTGGATTTGTCGGAATGGTTAGTCACGCGGGTACGGTACGCAATGAACGCACCAAGGAGGAGCGATGACGCCTGCGACTAGCCCAGAAAATCCGATCGATCCGCACACCACTGCTGGAAAAATCGAAGGTCTACGTCAGCGCCGACATGAAACTTTGACCCGTCGCCAAAAATCTGTCGACAAGCAACATGCCCGCGGCAAGTTGACCGCACTCGAGCGCATCGAGGCATTGCTTGATGAAGGGTCTTTCCAACAAACCGATGGTCTTCGTCGCCATCGTTCACACGCATTCGACCTTGAAAAGACCCGTCCTTATGGCGATGGCGTTTTCACAGGCTACGGAACCATCGATGGTCGACCAGTGTGCGTCTTCGCACAAGACTTCACTGTCTTCGGTGGCAGCCTCGGTGAAACCATGGGTGAAAAGATCGTCAAGATCATGGATCTCGCACTCAAAACTGGTTGCCCAGTCATTGGTCTCAACGACTCTGGTGGAGCTCGCATTCAAGAAGGTGTTTCGTCACTTCAGCAATACGGTGAAATCTTCCGTCGCAATGTTCACTCTTCAGGTGTCATCCCACAGATCTCATTAATTCTTGGACCATGTGCTGGTGGCGCTGTGTACTCCCCTGCGATTACAGACTTCACCATCATGGTCGACAAGACCTCACACATGTTCATCACCGGACCAGAAGTTATTAAGACTGTTACTGGTGAAGATGTGGCATTCGAAGATCTTGGTGGCGCACGTACGCACAATGTGAAGTCAGGCGTTGCGCACTACATGGCACACGACGAATCGGAAGCTTTTGAATACGTCAAAGCTTTGCTTTCATACTTGCCATCCAACAACATGGAAGAACCACCTGCGTTTCCATACGAAGCAGATCTCGGAATTACAGACGAAGATCTTCAACTCGATACTTTGATTCCGGATTCTCCAAATCAGCCATATGACATGCACGAAGTATTTGAACACATTCTTGATGACAATGAGTTTCTTGAAATTCAACCAATGTTCGCACCAAACATCATTGTTGGATTTGGTCGCATTGAAGGTCACGCGGTTGGCATTGTTGCAAATCAACCAATGCAATATGCAGGAACACTTGATATCGACGCATCCGAAAAAGCAGCGCGTTTTGTTCGTACTTGCGATGCATTCAATATTCCAGTCATTACTTTCGTTGATGTTCCTGGCTTCCTTCCTGGAACTGACCAAGAATGGAACGGCATCATCCGTCGCGGCGCGAAACTGATTTATGCATACGCCGAAGCAACAGTTCCAATGATTACTGTCATCACTCGTAAGGCATACGGTGGCGCTTACTTAGTGATGGGTTCGAAGTCACTCGGTGCAGACCTCAACTTTGCGTGGCCATCAGGACAGATTGCTGTGATGGGCGCACAAGGTGCTGTCAACATTTTGTATCGCGCAGAACTTGCTGCCGCATCAGATGAAGCAGCTACTCGCAAAGATCTCATCAACGACTATGAAGACACTATGGCTAACCCATATGTTGCGGCAGAACGTGGATATGTCGATCGCGTCATCTTCCCTCACGAAACTCGCAGCATGGTTTTGCGGGGACTTCGCACCTTGCGCAACAAGCGAGCAACCTTGCCTCCAAAGAAGCATGGAAATATCCCGCTATGACGGATAAGCCAGCGCTTCGAGTTATTTCTGGAAATGCCACACCAGAAGAAATTGCAATCATTTTGGCTGTAGTTTCCAAATCCGGTGGAGTCAAAGTTTTGCCAGAACCAACAAAGCTCAGCACCTGGGGTGACCCACGTTCGCATATGCGTCATCACTTACCTGTTGGTCCAAGTGCGTGGCGACAATCTTCATGGGCAACGTACTGATGCTGCCACCAGTGGTTTTAGCTTCGGCTTCACCAGCGCGTTTGCAGTTACTTCGAAACAGTGGCATCGAACCCATTGTGCGAGTGAGTTATGTTGATGAAGAAGCATTAACGATTCAATCTGGTTGGACAACTCCAACAAAGGTTGCAGGTGGACTTGCGATTGCAAAAGCTAAAGCAGTTGCGGAGATTTCAGACGAACCTGATGTCATCATCATTGGTTGCGATTCAGTGATGGAATTCGATGACGGTTTACATGGAAAACCGGGCACTGCCGAAGTTGCGATTGATCGCCTGAGGGCAATGCGCGGCGGCTCTGGATATCTCCACACAGGTCATTGCGTGATCTACCGAACAGGCGGAATCACCCGTGAAGTTCATGCAGTGCGTGACACGCATGTGGTTTTTCATGACATGTCCGATGAAGAGGTCCAAGCGTACGTTGAAACCGGCGAACCACTAGCAGTTGCTGGTTCGTTCACACTGGATTCCCTCGGCGGCCCATTCATCAAGGAAATCCATGGAGATCCCTCGAATGTGATTGGGCTATCACTTCCGACCCTTCGCAACCTGTTCGCAGAGCTTGGCCTTGGCTGGGAAGTTGTGCTCAAGCAGGCTCCCAGCGCTCAATGACCCGTTCACGCACAAGTGACTGCCTAGTAACGGCCTTTGCTTCTTAGACTGCACCCCTACTGATTTTCGATCAGGTCAACCACAAGGAGACATCCGTGACATCGACTCGGACTCTGCACAAAGTGCTCATCGCCAACCGCGGTGAGATCGCTGTTCGCGTTGCTCGCGCATGTCGTGATGCCGGACTTGCATCGGTAGCCGTCTATGCAAATCCCGATCGAGATGCACAACATGTCAAAGTCGCTGATGAGGCTTACTCACTTGGTGGCGAGACCGCAGCAGAGTCGTACTTGGTCATCGAAAAACTTCTTGATGTTGCTCGCCAATCTGGTGCAGATGCAGTTCATCCGGGTTATGGATTCCTTAGCGAAAACGCTGACTTCGCTCAGGCCGTAATCGATGCAGGCCTGACGTGGATTGGACCATCGCCAGAAGCCATCCGATCACTCGGTGACAAAGTTTCCGCACGTCACATCGCAGCACGTGCAGGTGCACCACAGGTTCCTGGAACACCAGATCCTGTTAAAGGCGCAGATGAAGTTGTTGCATTCGCCAAACAACATGGTTTGCCTGTTGCAATCAAAGCTGCATTCGGTGGCGGCGGTCGTGGACTCAAAGTTGCACGTACACTCGAAGAGATTCCAGAACTTTATGAATCCGCAGTTCGTGAAGCTGTAGCGGCATTTGGTCGTGGCGAATGTTTCGTTGAACGTTACCTCGATCGTCCTCGTCACGTCGAAACGCAATGTCTTGCAGATATGCATGGCAATGTTGTTGTGGTTTCAACTCGCGACTGCTCACTTCAGCGTCGCCATCAGAAACTTGTTGAAGAAGCGCCTGCTCCATTTTTGAGTTACGCGCAAAACGAAGAGTTGTATCGCGCATCCAAAGCAATTTTGCGTGAGGCCGGTTATGTCGGAGCTGGAACTTGCGAATTCCTTGTTGGTGCTGACGGAGTAATTTCTTTCCTCGAAGTAAACACACGTTTGCAGGTTGAACATCCAGTAAGTGAAGAAGTAACTGGTATTGACTTGGTTCGCGAGATGTTCCGCATCGCTGCCGGTGAAGTACTCGGATACGACGATCCACAGGTGCGCGGTCACTCCATTGAGTTCCGTATCAATGGTGAAGATCCAGGTCGTTCATTCTTGCCAGCACCTGGCACACTCGAGACTTTCAATTTGCCTAACGGACCAGGTGTTCGCGTAGATACTGGATTCGTCAAAGGTGATGTCATCGGAGGCAACTTCGATTCACTTCTCGCAAAGTTGATTGTCACTGGCGCCAACCGCGATCAGGCAATTCAACGCGCACGTCGTGCACTAGCTGAATTCGAGATCGATGGCATCGCAACAGCTCTTACTTTCCACAGAGCTGTAGTTGAAGAACCAGATTTCGCAGTTGCTGAAGCTGAAGGTCCGTTCAAGGTTCACACCCGTTGGATCGAAACTGAATTCAACAACACCATCGAGCCATACTCCGGTGGATCAGATGCAACAGCAGAAGAATCTGCTCGCGAATCAGTTGTTGTCGAAGTTGGCGGCAAGCGAATTGAAGTTAGTTTGCCTGCAGGTTTTGGTTCTGCAAGTGCAGTTATTACCAAGCCAGTGGGGCCAGGACCAAAGCGTTCTGCCAAGAAAGCTGGTCCAGCTAACTCAGGTGACAGCCTTAATTCACCAATGCAGGGAACTGTTGTGAAAGTTGCAGTGACCGAGGGGCAGACTGTTGCCGCAGGTGAATTGATTGTGGTTTTGGAAGCAATGAAGATGGAACAGCCATTGACTGCTCACAAAGCTGGTGTGATCACCAATCTTGCCGCTGAAGTTGGTGCAACTGTTCCAAGCGGAACGTTGCTCTGCGAAATCAAATAACCAGCGAAATCACAAAGCTCGCTAACAAGCGTGGTGCGTCAACAATCAATCGTTGGTGTGAAGTCGACGTGCAGCTTCAGCAATGGATCCACTCAGCGATGGATACACCGTGAAGGTTGCCGCAACATCATCAACTGTCAGTTTGTGCGTTACGGCAAGTGAGATTGAAAAAATCAATTCACTGGCACGTGGTGCTACAACAACTCCACCAATCACAGTTCGCGTACTTGGTACACAGAAAAGTTTTACAAATCCATCATGAAGTTCTTGCATCTTCGCGCGCGGATTGGTGTTGAGCGCGAGCAAAACTGAATCTGCTTCCACTTCTTTTGCGTCCACTTGCGCTTGGGTTACACCAACAGTGGCAATCTCTGGATCAGTGAAAACATTCGCAGCAACTGTGTCGAGATCAAGTGGCGCAACCGCTCCACCTAACGCGTGACGCATAGCGATTCGACCTTGCATCGCTGCGGTTGATGCGAGCATCAAAACACCAGTGCAGTCGCCTGCTGCGTAGACACCGCGAGCAGAGGTTCGCGAAACTCGATCAACTTCGATGAAACCTTGGGCGTTTAGTTCAACACCGGCTTCTGCCAATCCCAATTCTTCGACATTTGGCAATGAACCAACAGCCATCAAACAATGGGAACCAACAATGGTGCGGCCATCAGCAAGTTCAACTTCGACTGCCTGTCCAGTATTGCGCACAGCAGCTGCACGAGCACCGTTCACAACATTGATACCGCGACGAACAAAAACATTTTCGATGACATTAGCCGCATCGGAATCTTCACCTGGCAAAACTCGATCCCGAGACGAAACAAGAGTTACTTCAGAACCAAGTGCGTGATACGCGGATGCAAACTCTGCACCCGTAACACCGCTACCAACAACAATGAGGTGTTCTGGGAGAACCTCTAGGTCATACAACTTCTCCCACGTGAAAATTCGTTCACCATCAGGAGCTGCAGTTGGAATGATTCGCGGACGTGCACCAGTAGCAATGAGAATGACATCAGCATCGAGAATCTCCACCGCTGTTGCGACACTCACTTCAACCTGATGATCATTGAGCAGACGAGCGGAACCGTGAATAACAGTGATGCCGTCTCGATCGAGGCGATGGCCAATATCGCGACTTTGAGTGGTGGCCATCTTCTTAAGGCGTTCATTGATTGCAGCTAAATCTGCAGTTGCTTGTGAGGTCGACGTAATTCCGAGATTGACACTCTCATGGAAGCGAGTGAGCACTTCACCGACGCTAATCAGACCTTTTGATGGCACGACATCTGTGAGAACTGCAGAACCGCCGATGCCCTCCCGTTCGATGATGAAAACTTCGGCTCCGTCTTGGCGGGCAACAAGTGCTGCCTCATATCCGCCCGGGCCGCCACCGATAATCACTACGCGAGTCATGGGCGCATTCTCCCCTATCCCTTGACACGCCTGTTTACCATTACGACATGGGGATCTACGCCGCTTATGCCGCCAACCTCGATCCTGCCCATATGTTCGAGCGCGCACCACATTCACCCCTTATCGGCCCCGGCTGGCTTAACGGCTGGCGCCTAACTTTTGGTGGAGAAGACCGCAGTTGGCAAGGTGCGCTACCCACGATTGTCGAGGACCCAACCTCGCAGGTTTTTGTGATGCTCTATGCGTTGACTGACGCAGACGAAAACGGCCTCGATTCAGCCGAAGGATTTGATCTCGGCATGTATCGCAAAATCAAAGTCCGTGTCTCGACTCTAGAACGAGATGTCACTGCATGGATTTATGTGGTGGAAGGTTATGAAGATGGCCTACCGCGCGACACAACATTGATGACGATCGTTGCTGCCGCGACAGTAGCTGGGGCACCAACGGATTACATCGCAGACTTAGCTAAACGACCCACGGCATAACCCTCGTACTTCCGTGTTCTACGCTCTCAGGCATGACTCCATTTGAACTTGCCTCCGAAGCTGCAGCCACTATCGCTCAACGAACTGGTGTGGCCTCCCACGATGTCGCAATTGTTTTAGGAAGTGGCTGGACACCAGCCGCCGAACTGTTCGGTGACATCGCATGTGAAATTCCCTTTACAGACATTCCAGGTTTTAGTGCACCAGGTGTTGCGGGTCACGGTGGAGCAGTTCGCAGCATCGATCTTGGTGACGGTCGACGCGCGTTAGTGCTGCTTGGTCGCACACATTTCTACGAAGGTCGCGGAGTTGACCCTGTTGTTCACGGAGTTCGAACTGCAGCAGCTTGTGGTGCACGTGCAATTGTTTTGACCAATGCATGTGGTGGACTCCAGCCACATTGGAAACCAGGAACTCCAGTTCTCATCAGTGATCACATCAACTTCACAGGTCAGACACCATTGCGCGGTGCTACTTTTGTTGATCTCACTGAGGTTTATTCAAAGCGCATGCGAGCGTTATGCACTGCAATCGATCCAACTCTCGAAGAGGGTATTTATGTTGGATTTACTGGACCGCAATATGAAACACCTGCAGAAATTGAAATGGTCCGCCGTTGGGGTGGAACTCTCGTTGGTATGTCAACAGTGCTCGAAGCGATTGCGGCACGTGAAGCCAAACTCGAAGTGCTCGGTGTCTCACTCGTAACAAATCTTGCAGCTGGTATGTCAGGTGAACCACTTGATCATGCAGAAGTACTTGAAGCAGGTCGCGCGGCTGCAACTCGCATGGGAACTTTGTTGGCACAGGTTTTGCGAGCCGTCTGATGTCCGAATCGCTATTCAACTTCGTTCGTACGTGGATTGAAGATGATCCTGATGAGTCAACACGTGAACTTGCTCAAGAAGTTCTTCACGACGCGACCGCTGGTGACATAGTTGCAATCGAACAACTAAAAACCTGGTTCGGTCCAATGCTGGCATTTGGCACCGCAGGTTTGCGTGGACCACTTGGTCCAGGACCTTCCTGCATGAACAGAGCTGTCGTCATGCGCGCAGCAGCCGGTTTATGTGAATACTTAGTCAAACACAACGCTAACAAGATCGTTGTTGGTTATGACGCACGTCATCGCTCGATTGATTTTGCACTCGACACAGTTTCGATTGCTGCTGGTTATGGACTTGAAGCAATCTTGCTGCCACGCACTTTGCCAACGCCTGTTTTGGCATATGCAATCGGCTACTTCAAGGCTGATGCAGGTGTGATGGTGACAGCTTCACACAATCCGGCCCAAGACAATGGTTACAAGGTTTATCTTGGCGATGGTTCACAAATCGTTCCTCCTGCAGACAGTGACATTGCCGCCGAAATTGCGAAAATCACTTCTGTCACCACCATCAAACTTTCGGACGAGTGGCATAGCGCAGATGAAGATGTCGTCGAAAGTTACATTGCAACGACAGCCAAAGTTGCCGATGAAAAATCTGAACGAAATCTAATTGTGGCATCAACACCTCTTCACGGTGTGGGCCACGAAACCTGGAACTCAGTTTTTGATGCGATTGGTTTTGGTCAACTTCATGTAGTCACAGAACAAGCCGATCCAGATCCAGATTTCCCTACAGTCGTTTTCCCAAATCCGGAAGAAGCAGGCGCAACCGATCTACTTCTTGAATTGGCCGCACAAGTTTCTGCCGATATTGCGATTGCACATGACCCCGATGCAGATAGATGTGCAGCGGGAATCAAAGATCACAATGGAGAATGGCGACTACTTCGTGGCGACGAAGTGGGTGCACTTCTTGGCTGGTGGAATATTGAACGACGCACTGTTTTTGGTTTGCCAGCACTAACTGGCAAATATGCCGCGAGCATTGTGTCTTCCACATTGCTTTCAAAAATTGCCTCATCAAACAGTCTCGACTATTCATCAACTCTCACTGGCTTCAAATGGATTTCAAAAGTCGATGGACTTGTGTTCGGATATGAAGAAGCTCTCGGCTACTGCGTTGATCCTGCGAACGTTCGAGATAAAGATGGAATTTCTGCATCAACTCGACTGTGTGAAATGGCTGCCCATCTCAAGGCGACCAACACTTCAGTCGATGATGTTCTCGATAAGTTGTCTGCTGAGTTCGGACTTCATCGCACCGATCAACTCTCTGTCCGCATGAGTGACTTGGCTGCAATTCCAGCAGCGGTTGCTTTACTTCGCTCAACTCCACCAACTCAGGTTGCTGGACTCAAGGTCATTGAAGTCGTGGATTTGAAAAATGGCTGGAATGGTTTACCACCAACTGATGGCATCATGTTGTTGCTTGAAGGTGGCCGAGTTATCGCGCGACCAAGTGGTACTGAACCTAAACTGAAGTGCTACCTCGAAGTGATTGTCGACGACAAGAATTTAGCCAAAGCAAAAGCGACTGCCGATTCTCTTATTCAACAAATGAAAAAGGACATGGCAGTCGCTCTTGGTGTGAATTAATCATTCACAGATAAATCACTCGCAAAGTTCGAAGATTCTTTTCACCATGTCGATGGTGGTTGCAGGATGTAAGAAGGCAAATCGTCCGATCGTTTCGCCTTCCCATTTTGTTGGGGTTACAAATGCAATTTCTTCTGTGAGCAGCCTGTCTTGCAGTGCGTAATAGTCTGCAGCTTGCCAACCAGTTCGACGCCACAAAACAACAGAGAGACCGGGTTCTCGAATCAACTCGATATGAGGCAGATCCTCAATCAGTGCAGCAGTATCACGAGCCAACTGAATTGCCGATGAAACTGCATCTACATAGGCATCTGTTCCGTGAACTGCAAGTGAGAACCACAATGGCAATCCACGTGCACGTCGAGTCAAGTGATAGGCCAAATCAGTTGGGTTGAACTGATTGTTTGGCATGCCTTCATGCAAAACATCGAGGTAACTTGCATCCTGCGTATGTACGGCAGCTGCAAGTGCAGGATCGCGGTAAAGAATCGCGGCGCAGTCAAACGGCGCAAACCACCATTTATGTGGATCAGTGATAAATGAATCTGCATGTTCAATACCTGCATACAGATCACGCACTAGCGGTGAAAGCAAACCTGCACCACCATACGCACCATCAACGTGCAACCACATGTTGTGTTTTCGAGCAATTTCTCCAACACCAGCGATATCGTCCACAATGCCTGCGTTAGTTGTGCCTGAAGTTAATGCAACAGCGACAATCGGTTCGTCATCTATATATGCATCGAGTGTTCTTTGGAAAGATTCGGCAGTAACTCGATGATCATCGGTTTCGATCCACACGGGTTCGATATCAAGAATTCGAAGCGTGCTGCCAATAGACGAATGCGCGGACTTACTTAACGCAATACGAACAACTCGTTTGCCAGTCTTCTTCCGCCCAACTTCACGAGCAACTGTTAATGCAGAAAGGTTTGCAGCCGAACCGCCAGAGACAAAAGTGCCACCTGCAGATTCAGGCATTCCTGCCAAATCAGCGATCCATCGCAATACTTGGTTTTCAGCAACGATGGCACCAGCGGCTTCGAGCCACGACATACCTTGTAGCGATGCACATGACACAACAGTGTCGAACAAAAGTGAAGCCTTCGTAGGAGCTCCCGGAATAAATGCCAAAAATCGTGGACTGTCTGTACTCAACACAGTTGGTGCCAATGTGTCGGCATAGAGGTCGAGCACTGCTTGAGGTGAGTTACCAGATTTACTGATTAAGCCGCGGAGTGCTTGTTCAAGTTCGACCCGATCACCAGGTAAGTCGAGGGGCGCCTCGTGCATGGCAAGACGATCTTTGACATAGTCCAAAACTAAGTCGGTTAAGGATGAGTCGAATTCATGCATGCGAGCAGGATTTGGCGAAACAGACATTCGTACCGTCCGAAGTTCAAGGTCACCCGCCGCCGGCCTCCGATAGGTCAGCAGGGCAAGGGGCCGCGCTGACTTTAATGCTTGGCACTCTAGAGTTGACGAGTGACCACAGCAGTTCACTTGTCCCCCAGTGATCTCACGGAAGCCCGTCGAGATGAGGCAAGTCTTCGCGCCTTTTTGCACCAACTTCCTGGAGTCGACAAAGTCGGCCTCGAAGCTCGGGCAGCAGCACTCGGCACTCGTTCGATAAAGAACGAAGCGAAAGCTGCTTTCATCGATGTGGCCATTCGTATGGTCGACCTCACCACACTCGAGGGTGCAGACACGCCAGGCAAAGTGCAGGCTCTCTGCGCCAAAGCCATCACTCCAGACCCACTCGACTCAACTGTTCCTCAGGTTGCAGCGGTGTGTGTCTATGGCGACCGCGTTGGTGACGCGGTTGCGGCTCTTGGCAATAGCGGAATTCATGTTGCGGCAGTTGCTACGGCTTTTCCAAGTGGACGAGCAAGTCTCAAAGTAAAACTGATGGACACCAAAGATGCCGTAGATGCTGGTGCACATGAGATCGACATGGTGATTGACCGCGGCGCATTTTTGTCAGGTCGTATCGGTCAAGTGTTTGATGAAATTGTTGCGGTGAAAGAAGCATGTGGAGATGCACATCTCAAAGTAATTCTCGAAACTGGAGAACTAGCAACACATGACAACATCAAGAAAGCTTCATGGCTTGCAATGTTGGCTGGAGCAGACTTCATCAAAACGTCTACCGGAAAAGTTAATCCTGCTGCTACTGCGCCGGTTGTTTTACAAATGCTCGAGGCTTGCCGCGACTGGAAACGTGTCACAGGGCAATACATGGGCATGAAACCTGCTGGTGGAATTCGAACCACTAAGGATGCATTGAAAATGTTGGTGCTGGTCCACGAAACAGTGGGCGATGAATGGCTCAATCCAGATTTGTTCCGTATTGGAGCATCGACTTTGCTCAACGACTTATTGATGCAACGTCAAAAAATGCGCGACGGGCATTACTCCGGACCTCGATATGTCACTAACGACTAGAAGTGAGTGAAAAATGACAAACTTTGAATATGCGCCAGCTCCTGAGTCGCGCTCGATCGTTGATATCAAACCAAAATACGGCTTGTTCATTGATGGTGAATTCGTTGAGCCATTGAGCGACGATTTCTTCGAAACCATCAACCCTGCAAACGAGGAACATCTCTCGTATGTTGCTAACGCAGGTGATGCTGATGTCGATGCCGCAGTTCGTGCAGCACAACGGGCATTCACTAAGTGGTCAAAACTTCCAGGTTCAGAGCGGGCCAAATACTTGTACCGCATTGCTCGCATCATGCAGGAACGCGCTCGCGAATTTGCTGTGCTCGAAACTTTGGATAACGGCAAGCCAATCAAAGAATCACGAGATGTCGATGTTCCGCTCGTAGCGGCTCACTTCTTCCATCATGCTGGCTGGGCTGACAAACTTGAATTTGCAGGTTACGGCAAGAACCCGCGACCAATCGGAGTCGCAGGACAAGTAATTCCTTGGAACTTCCCGCTTCTGATGTTGGCATGGAAGGTTGCACCAGCTTTGGCATGTGGCAATACAGTCGTTCTCAAACCAGCCGAAACCACACCTCTTACTGCCTTGCTTTTCGCAGAAGTGTGTCAACAAGCAGGGCTCCCACGCGGTGTCGTCAATATTGTCACTGGTGCTGGCGCAACAGGTGCGGCAGTGGTTGCACATCCTGGTGTGGACAAAGTGGCATTCACAGGATCAACTGCAGTCGGAAAATCAATTGCCTCTGCAGTCGCCGGCACCAAGAAGCGGTTGACTCTTGAACTCGGCGGCAAAGGTGCCAACATTGTTTTTGATGATGCACCAATCGATCAAGCAATCGAAGGAATCATCAACGGCATTTTCTTCAACCAAGGACATGTCTGCTGTGCTGGTTCACGTTTGCTCGTTCAGGAATCCGTTGCTGAAGAAGTCATGGATCGCTTGAAGCATCGACTCACCACACTTCGCGTTGGTGATCCAATGGATAAGAACACCGACGTCGGAGCAATCAACTCGCGTGCACAGCTTGAACGCATTCGCGCATTAGCTGATTCAGGAGATGTTGAAGGTGCAACTCGATGGAGTGCACCAGGCGAACTTCCACAAAAAGGTTTCTGGTTTGCCCCAACTGTGTTCACCAACGTGACCGAAGCACATCGCATTGCTCGCGAAGAAATCTTTGGACCTGTCCTGAGCGTTGTAACTTTCCGCACTCCGGCTGAGGCTCTTGAAAAGGCAAACAACACTCCTTACGGATTGTCAGCTGGAATCTGGTCTGAGAAGGGTTCACGAATCCATGCAATGGCAGATGGCTTGCGAGCTGGCGTGATTTGGGCCAACGCATTCAACAAGTTCGACCCAGCAAGCCCATTCGGTGGCTACAAAGAATCTGGCTACGGCCGTGAAGGTGGCCGCGCAGGCCTTGCCTCTTACCTACAGCAGGAGAAGTCATGAGCGACCGCATCGATGTTCGCAAGACATACAAACTTTTCATCAACGGCGCGTTTGTTCGCAGTGAAAGCGGTCGCACCTACGAAGTTGTGGATGCATCCGGGAAGTTCTTAGCAAACGTTGCTGATGGATCTCGTAAAGATGCCCGCGATGCAGTTGTAGCTGCTCGAGCAGCCCAACCAGGCTGGCAAAAAGCAACTGCCTACAACCGCGGACAAGTTGTCTACCGCATTGCCGAAGTCCTTGAGAGTCGTCGAGCACAACTCGTTGAAGAGCTTCGAGTCACTGAAGGTTTGTCAGATAAAAAGGCCAACAAAGTCATTGATCAAACCATTGATCGCATCGTTTGGTATGCCGGCTGGTCTGACAAGTTGTCATCCATTGTTGGCAGCAACAATGCGGTCGCTGGACCATT
>JBEBBR010000068.1:0-12846 GCA_041158285.1 Actinomycetota bacterium | reverse complement strand
GAAGAAGGAACAGTTCTCGGTGTACTTGGTCCCAATGGCGCCGGCAAAACCACCACAGTTCGCATCCTTGCCACATTACTTTCTCCAGACTCTGGTCGTGCCACAGTTGGCGGAATTGATGTCATCAAAAATCCTCAAGAAGTCCGCAAAATCATAGGACTTTCGGGTCAATACGCAGCTGTGGATGAAACGCTCACCGGATTCGACAACCTCAACATGTTTGGTCGGCTCTATCACCTGAATGCACGAGACGCTAAACGTCGCGCGGAAGAATTACTCGAACGTTTCTCTCTTACCGAGAGTGCAAAGCGACCTATTCGCACTTACTCCGGTGGTATGCGTCGACGACTTGACCTTGCAGCTTCTCTCATCGTTCGTCCTAAAGTTCTTTTCCTTGACGAACCAACCACAGGTTTAGATCCTCGTGGTCGTCAAGATATGTGGGGTGTCATCGATGAGCTGGTCAAAGATGGTGTGACCTTGCTGCTCACTACGCAGTACCTCGAAGAAGCGGATCAACTTGCAGATGACATCGCAGTTATTGATCATGGAACTGTGATTGCTCGCGGCACTTCAGATCAGTTGAAAAAGCAGGTTGGTGGTGAGCGACTTGAAATCGTGGTCGAGTCGCATCAACTCCAACAAGTACGCGAACTCGTAGAACGCATTAGTGGCACCAATGTTTTAGTTGATGAGGCATTGCGTCAAGTTTCATCACCTGTAACGACAGGAAGTAAAGCTCTTATTGAAGCTGCACGTGGACTCGATGAACTTTCAATCCATCCACTCGACATTGGACTTAAACGTCCATCGCTTGATGACGTATTCATTGCACTCACCGGCCATGTGGCTGAAGATTCAACACAGGAAGGTGCCTAGTCATGTCAGCAATTTCAGATGCACTCGTCATTATGAAACGCCAACTACTGCAGTTGGTTCGTATTCCTGAAGTACTTATCTTTTCCACCATCCAACCGGTGATGTTCGTACTTCTCTTCCGATTTGTCTTTGGCGGCTCTATCGCAACCGATCAAGCTGGCGGTTATGTCCAACTACTTATGCCTGGCATTTTCGTTCAGACTGTTGCATTCACATTGGCCGGAACCGCAGTTGGTTTGGCATCCGATATGCAAAAAGGTTTGATCGATCGATTCCGTTCGTTACCTATCTCGCGTTCGGCGGTCGTATTTGGTCGCACACTCGGAGATGCTGCACTTAATGTGGTTGTTCTAGGCGTGATGGGACTAGCTGGATTTGCAGTTGGCTGGCGGCCAAGCTCGGGTGCATTCAACGTCATCCTAGGTTTTGTTTTCCTACTGCTATTCGGTTATGCCATGTCATGGATTGGCGTATTGATCGGACTGTCAGTGCGCGAAGAACGTGTGGCCCAAAACGTGGTGTTCATTTCGGTCTTCCCGCTGACCTTCCTTTCCAATGCATTCGCACCAACCACTGGAATGCCAGAAATTCTTCAGTACTTCGCTGAGTGGAATCCGGTGTCAACCATGGTGGCTGGATGTCGTGAACTGTTTGGAGTCACTAATCAGTTTGGCGTGACCGCAGACTCCTTCCCCAGCCAGCACCCACTGACCATGTCTTTGATCTACATGGTGTTGATCATGGCGGTCTTTATTCCGCTGAGTGTGCGCAAATACGCCCGTACCTCTCGGTAAATCTCGCAACGCTGTCCGCACGGGTGTAAAAGTTCGGTTTTCCACGGATTTTCACACCTGTGCGTGACTTCGACACAGGGAAAAACGGGTAGAAACCTACGGTGGCGTAGGTTACGATTCGGCCACTCCAGAAAGGCGTGCCATGACCCACTCTGACAGCTCTACTGCCACCGTTGGCCCACGCGGTGTTTTGCCGACCATTATTCAAGGCGGCATGGGTGTAGCAGTTTCGTCATGGCATTTGGCAAAGACAGTTGCCAAGGCTGGTCAGCTCGGAGTGGTCTCAGGAACAGCACTTGATGTTGTGGTCGCACGCCGCCTTCAAGACGGTGACAAAGATGGCACTATTCGTCGCGCACTCTCCCACTTCCCTATCCCAGATATGGCACAACGCATTCTTGATCGCTATTTCAAACCAGAAGGTCGCGACAAAGCAACATATGCACCGAGCCCAACCCTTGGCCTCAATCCTGGTGCCAACGCCAACGAACTTTCCATTGTTTCTAATTTTGTTGAAGTGTGGCTTGCCAAAGAAGGTCATGACGGAGTTGTCGGAATCAACTTCCTCGAAAAAGTGCAGATGGCAACACCTGCAGCTGCATACGGAGCAATGCTGGCAAACGTTGACTATGTGTTGATGGGTGCAGGTATTCCAGCAGAAATTCCAGCTCTACTCGACAAACTTGCTCAACATGAACACGCATCAATTTCTGTGGATGTTGATTTCTCCACTCAGAAGTATGAAATCGATTTAGACCCTCGCAGTCTGACGGATCTAAAACTCCCACCTCTTAAGCGTCCAACATTTCTCGCAATTGTGTCTTCACACATTTTGGCTGCATTCCTCTATCGAGTCGAAGCAACCCGACCAGATGGATTTGTTGTTGAAGGACCAACTGCAGGTGGTCACAACACTCCACCACGTGCAAAGGACAGCATCTCCGAAGATGGTCAGGCGATTTTCGGTCCACGCGATGAACCAGATCTCGTCAAACTTGCAGCAATCGGTTTACCGTTTTGGTTGGCCGGTGGACGTTCAACTCCTGACATGGTTGCAGACGCAATTGCGAACGGTGCAACTGGTGTGCAGGTTGGCACTACTTTCGCTCTCTCACTCGATTCAGGTTTCCTTGATGAAGTTCGCAATGATTTACTTGCAAAACTTCGTGAAGATTCTCTTGCGATTCGCACTGATGCTTTGGCATCACCAACAGGTTTCCCATTCAAAGTAGCAACCGTCCCTGGCACTATGTCTGAGGCTGATGTCTACGAAGCTCGACCTCGTCTTTGTGACTTGGGATACCTCCGAGTTCCATACGAACGCTCCCCTGGCGTTGTCGGATACCGCTGCCCTTCTGAACCCGTACATATGTACATCAAGAAAAAGGGTGAAGAGTCCGAAACCGTAGGCCGTAAATGTTTATGCAATGGTTTGATGGCATCAATCGGTCTTGGACAGGTTCGTCCCGATGGTTACACCGAACCTCGCCTCGTCACCATGGGTTCTGATCTTGGTGGAGCACACGAGCTCATCAAGAAATATCCGCAAGGGTGGACCGCTACTCAAGCGGTTGACTACATGTTGAGCGCTCTTTAAGGATGTGTACTTACGGTTGGAGCAAATGCTGCATTGCAGCTGCAACCACCTGAGCTACGCCGCCTTCATCGTTTGATGGAACGACCACGTCAGCTATATCTTGAATTGCTGGATGCGCGTTGGCTACAGCAAATGAAAATCCTGCCCAGCCAAGCATTTCGGAGTCGTTATGCAGGTCGCCCACTGCAAATACATCTTCCACATGAATTCCAGAAATCTCAGCGACTTCAGAGACTCCAGAGGCTTTGCTGACACCGAGTTTGCATATATCCATGAATACATCGTCGGATTGAATTCGAACGACAGTGGAGAAGTCAGAAACCAAAGATTTTGCGTGATGGAAAATATCTTCGTGATCTGAATCAGTAGGGATGTACAAACAGATTTTGACGATGTGTGGGTCATCGAGGAAATCCTCAATTGCAGGAATTCTTGCCGCACCAAATTTGGTATCCGCCCAAGGCGCCTTGAATCCCTCTTCGATAATCAGTCCATGCACATCAGGTTCGACTATTCCTGGTTGAACGCGATCAATCATGAATCGTGCATTCGGATAAGCCTCGCGAATGGTGCTCACGATCTGACGCGAAGTCGCGCCACTCAACGGATGGGTTGAGATAACTTCATTACTGCGCAGGTCAAATAAAACAGTTCCATCGCAACACACAGCGAACCATCGGTGACCAACGAGTTCTGCTACTGGCAGGACATCCACAGGTGAACGCCCAGTGGCAAATACCAGAGGGATTCCAGCCGAAATTGCTTGATGAACCGCCTCATAGGCATCGGGGTGCAGGGACTGTGAGCCAGTCATCAAAAGGGTGCCATCAAGGTCGGTCGCGATTAAAGGAAGCGGCATGTGGCGAGTGTGCCATAAGGTGGTGACGTGCCTCAGGTTCTCGTGCTCATCAACCACCCCAATCTCTCCCACTCTCGGATCAACAGCAGCCTTAAATCCGCTGCACTAGATATCGAGAATGTGACTGTTCACCACCTTGATGAGGTGTACGCGACTCGTGACATTGATGTGGACAATGAACAGCAGTTGGTCGCCGCACATGACGTTTTAGTTTTTCAGTTTCCTTGGTACTGGTACAGCACACCGGCGTTGCTCAAACAATGGCAGGACGAAGTTCTGACCAAAGGGTGGGCGTATGGAAGTGGCAAAGCGCTGATCGGTAAAAAACTTCTCGTTGTGGTTTCGACGGGAGGATCGGCAGATTCTTACTCTCCCGATGGACAGCATGGTGTCACGATGGATGAATTACTTCTTCCGATCGCAACCACCGCGAAAGTTTTGGGTATGGAGCTCTTACCTCCATTTATCACACATGGGGTTCGACATCTGTCTGACGAAGAATTGAACGAATTAGCAAACACTTATTCCGCAACTCTCAAAGAGCTCACGCAATGAATCTGCGTTTGATTTCTCCTTCTATCGACTACGCGAACAGTTTCAGAGAACTTCTGATTGAAGATGCTGAAGCAGGTCAAGCTATTCCATGGGATCCAGCAATTGACTGCAGTGACGAAGAACTTCATTCGAGAATTGTGCTGATGCAACAAGGTTCATGGGAACCAGTAGCGAACGATCGACCACCAATCCCAACCTCGCACTTTTGGTGGGTTGATGATTCCAACCTCATCGGTCGAATTTCACTTCGCCACGAATTGGTCGGTGAATTTGGCGAGAGCCACGGTCACATCGGATACGGTGTGAGGCCAACCTTTCGAGGACGTGGACATGCAACACTGATGCTGCAGGCAACTCTTCAACAAGCTTTCGATCTAGGTATCACATCGACATTGATTACCTGCGATCCAGACAATCTTGCTTCACGCACAGTGATTGAAAACTGCGGTGGAGTTTTGCGCGACCAATACCGCAATGAGGTTTTACGGTTCGATGTTCCAACAAGTGCGACATAAACCAAGAAATACACGCGAATTTCCAAGAACTACCTCAACGAGGATGTAAATCGCGGTTAAAACACGTGTGATCTAGTCCGCAAATATTCGGGACTTTCGACCGTGTTCATGGGATCGTCAAACTCCGTAACCTTTGGAACATGAAAAGACGCACACTTGATTCCATTGTTAGTTATGTAGGTCTACTTGCAACAGTCGTACTTTTAGCTGTTAGTGGCCTGGCCTTTTGGGGCTACTCCTTCGCAAACACTGCAGTTCACGATCAGCTCGTAGCTCAGAACATCTATTTCCCAGAAGCAAGCGAAGAATTCTCAGCAGAAACTTACCCAGAAGTTTTCCAGTGGGCAGGTCAGCAAGTTGTCTCCGGTGACATGGCTCAGGGTTACGCAGACAAGTACATCAAGTCTCACCTTGATGGCATGTCAGGCGGAAAGACTTACTCAGAGGTCAGCGCAGAATGGATCGCAGGCGGTCGTACTGACGAAGCCTTGGGCCAGTTGCGTATGACAATGTTCATGGGTGAAACCCTCCGCGGACTCTTACTCAACGCTTACGCCTTCTGGCAGATCGGTCAGATTGCATTGATCGCTGCAGGTGCCTCACTTGTCGCCGCAGTCTTCATGGGAATCCTGACTCTCCTCGGCTTCCGCCACTCAAAGCGAGTAGACGAAGCAGCGACTATCTAGTCCTTCATTACCCTCCAATAAGTTTGAGGCACCGCGCAAGCGGTGCCTCAAACTTATTGGCGTAATCTTTCCCAAATGCGTAGTTATCTCGACATCTTGAAACTTCAAGGTGCATGGCGCCTCATTTTTAGTTCCATCCCAGGCCGACTCAGTTATGGAATGTCCGGCCTTGCTCTGTTTTTCCACGTAGAACAAATCACTGATTCCCTATCTGTCGCTGGCTATGCAATCGGGGCGTTCTCCGGAATCTCAGCGATGACGGCAGCTGCTCGCGGTCACGCCATCGATCGGTGGGGTCAAACTCGACCACTCGTGGTCTTAGTTCCCTCTTTCACAGTTTCATGTTTCCTTGTGGCGTACATCGCCAAAGATGCCACCACGAGTGTGGCGTTTGCAGCTCTCATGGGATTAACCGCGCCGCCCATCAACCTGAGTATGCGACCTCTCTGGGTGGCGCTGGTCAATCCAGAACAAGTTCGCACCGCATATGCACTCGATTCGATTTTCCTTAACACCACATCACTCGTTGGTCCAGTAATCGGAACGTGGCTCGCCCTTTCATTCACTGGCGTTTTGGCAATGAACATCACAGGTCTCTTGATGCTCATCGGTGGTATCGCACTTGTCACCAGCAAACTTTCGCGCGAATGGGTTCCCGAAGAAAAAGTCGAAGGTGAACTTTCACTTTTCCGCTCTCCAGCTATGCGTTTTCTCGCAATTGAAGCTGTGTTGTTGGGGCTTGGATACGGCCTGTTTGATGTTGGCATTCCAAGCGCTGCCACCCTTGCTGGTATTCCGCAGTGGGCTGCTCCTACGTTGGCAGCAATCGCGCTGGGTGGACTTATTGGTGGAGCGCTCGCTGGTGCAAAATTCAAAAACATCGCACCAGCCTGGGGTGTAACACTCACAGGCTACATTTTTGGAATCGTCGCACTGCCCCTGTTCCTCATCGAGCCAGGATGGCAGACCGCAGTTCTCGTTCTATTTGCAGGCTTTCCACTTGGTATGGCGCAGGTGTTTTACCTCGAGATGGTCGACATCCTTCGCCCACGCGGAACCGCAGTGGCAGCGATGGGTTCCATGTGGCTGATCGAAGGTTCTGCGATGGCCGGCGGAAACGCGATTGCAGGATTCATTTCTGAACACTGGAATCCAGATATCGTATTGATTGGCGTTGGGCTGTTGTTTATCGCGAGCGCCGTGGTGTTACACATCGGAACTAAGGGTGTTTTAAAACCGGCAATGGTCGTGCCACATCACGATCCCCACGATCCTGCCGACTAGTTGTCGTAGGTTCCGTTTTCAATCGCCTTGAGAGTTGCAATCCGCTCTTCGAGTGGCGGGTGAGTCGCAAACAAGCGATTCTTCATTGAGCTATCAAGCGGTGATTCGATCCACACGTGTGCGACCGATGTTGAACGCTGTGCCACCACAGTGTTGTCATGCGACAACTCTTCAAGCGCGCGGCGCAAACCACTTGGATTACGTGTGAATTCCACTGCTGTCGCGTCAGCCAAAGATTCGCGATTACGTGAGATAGACGCACGCAACAATGAAGCAGCCAATGGAGCCAAAACGATCACTACTAATGAGGCGATCAACACAATTGGGTTCGATCCCCCATTGTCACGATCGTCGCTATGACGTCCGCCACCGAACAACGTAATACGAAACAGCATGTCTGAAAGCAATGCAATCACACCAGCAGTGGTTGCGGCGACTGCCGAAACCAAGGTGTCGCGGTTTGCGATGTGTGCCATCTCGTGAGCGGCAATTCCTTGGAGCTGTTCACGGTCCATCACGCGCAAAATTCCCGTGGTGAAGGCAATAACTCCATGCTCAGGATCGCGTCCTGTAGCAAAAGCGTTAGGTGCATCATCCTCAACAATGGCGATTTTTGGCATTGGCATACCTGAGGCAATCACAACTTCATGAACAATGTTGAAAAGCTGTGGCGCAGTATCTTGATCAATGACGCGAGCCCCGGTCATAGCCAAAACAAGTTTGTCACTTGCGTAGTAAGAACCCCAGGTTCCAATGAGTGCAATTCCCACTGCAAACGGAACAATGCCAACTGAGGTATATCCTGCATAAAGCGCAACTGCCCAGATAACAACACCAACGAGTGAAGTCATTGCTGCCAAGAGCACAATGGTTTTGCGCTTATTGGCAGCCTGCATCGCGCGGAATGAAACAGCCACGTCAATCCTTAGTGAAGTTGTTGATTAACTGAAATCAACTTTTGGAGCATTGCGAGCTGCTGGATCGTCAATTTCGTAAAACTCGCGTGAAGTGACTTTTGCCCAGCCTGCAAAAAACTTTCCAGGAATACCCTGAACAGTGGTGTTGAGGGTTCGCACGTTGTCGTTGTAGTACTGACGAGCGAAGGAAACTTTGTTTTCGGTGCCAGCAAGTTCTTCCTGGAGTTGGGAGAAATTTGCTGAAGCCTTGAGGTCAGGGTATGCCTCAGCCACTGCAAGCAAACCACGCAATGCGTTGGTGAGAGCTCCGTCAGCTGCCGCAACATCATGCACACTCTGAGCTGAAGTCGCAGCCGCACGAGCCTGAACTACCGCTTCGAGGGCTTCGCGCTCATGTGTGGCGTATCCCTTGACGGTTTCGACCAGGTTTGGAATCAAGTCAGAACGGCGACGAAGTTGAACTTCGATCTGGGCAAATGCCTCTGAAACCCCGTTGTTAAGGCGAATCAGTCCGTTGTACTGAGTGATGGCAACGACTGCGAGGAGAAGGATCACAACTGCTGAAATGATTACATATGTCATGTCTCAAATGTAGTCCAAATTTCAGAAGTTGCGAAAGATAAATGTACGGCTACTGCCGAGGCAGATTTATAGACCTAAAGTCCAACCATTACCGATCATCGCGTCAATTCCACCACCATCAAGCACGGTAAGCCCTGCATCAGCCATCTTTTGTGCTGCTATCGCCGAACGGCGACCGCTGTGGCAGTAGACCAAATAAGTCTTGGAAGTGTCCAAAGTGGCGATCTGGCTATCAAACTGGACTGACTCAACGTCAATATTGATGGCTCCAGCCACGTGAGCCTGGGAATACTCTCCAGCCGTGCGCACGTCTACGACGACTGAGATGTCCTTGTTATTAGGTGAGGTATCAGCTGATTCTGAGCTACATCCGGTGATGACAAGGGTGAGTGATGCGAGTGCAACTGCAGCAATACGAGAAAGTTTCATTTTCCCAGTATACCCCTAGGGGTATTGCTCCTCAATCACTGTTCCATAGACGTGTCGTTCCATTACTGCTCGAGCTCGTCGAGTTAAGCGTCGATAATTCTCAACCAGCACGGCTGCCGAAACTCGGCCATGGATGTAGCCGACCAAACGCGCCACTTCAGGTTGGGTGGGGATGGAGTCACCGGTTCCACTGTGACTCAACGTCATGACATTGCGAATGTCGGATGCTTCAAGCCAGGCTGCGGTGAGAATCTCACGATCTTCATCTGAGATCAGTCCCGCTTGTTCAGCGGCTTTCAACCCAGACAAAGTTTCAGTTGTCTGCAGTGACGTAATTTCTTGAGCGTGTTGCAGTTGGAGAAGTTGCACAGTCCACTCCACATCTGAAATACCACCAGGGCCAAGTTTGACGTGTAAGGCAGGGTCAACTCCCCGTGGCAAACGTTCACTCTCTACCCGAGCTTTGATCCGGCGAATATCTCGCAGCTGTTCGGCACTCAATCCGCCCTCTGGGTAACGCAGTGCGTCAATCATCGAAATGAATTGATCTCCAAGAGTCGGATCCCCTGCAATCGCACGAGCTCTTAGCAATGCTTGACTTTCCCACGTCAACGACCATCGCTGGTAGTACGCCGCATACGAATCCAAAGTTCGCACAACGGCGCCTTGTCGACCTTCAGGGCGTAAATCCATATCGAGTTCAAAACTTGGATCATTGCCGGGTTGCGCCAAAAGCTGCTGCAACTGCGAAATAATCATTACTGCATCGGAACCAGCTTTGGGATGTTCATTGATGGGCGCATAAACAAAACACACATCTGCATCACTTCGATAATTAAGTTCGCGACCACCAAGTCGACCTAATCCGATAAGGGCAATCTCTAATGATTTCTCGCGATCAGTCCAGAAATTCTCAAGTACTGCCTCAAGTGAAATTTGCAAGGTTGCATCTGCGAGGTCGCTTAAGGCTGCTCCAACTTGTTGGACATCGATGACATCCAACAAGTCTGCACACGCAATACGAATCAATTCACGTTGTCGAATAGACCTAATGGCGTTGACTGCGTCTGCTGCCGACTCAGACCTTCCTGCAACCGATGCCATTTCCGAACTCAATGACTCCGCGGATTTTGGATGCAGAGATTCCTCTGAGGCGAGAAGGTTCACTGCTTCTGGTGCGCGCATCAACATGTCTGTGACGTACGGAGAGATACACAGCAGTTGCGCCATTCGTTCAGCCACCGCTGAGTCATCTCTAAGTAAACGCAGATACCAAGGTGTTGCACCTAAAGCATCACTCACTCGACGAAATGCCAATAGTCCGGCATCGGGTTTTGGAGTCTGTGACATCCAATCAAGCATCACTGGAAGCAGGGTTCTTTGAATTGCTGCTCGTCGAGATACTCCAGTGGAAAGTGCCGCGAGATGTCGCAGTGCACTTTCGGGATCTAGGAAACCCAATGCTTTAAGGCGATCATGCGCGGCATCAAGACTCAGTCGAGCATCACTTGCATCAAGTCGCACAACCGCCTGAAGCAATGGTCGATAGAAGAGCTTTTCATGTAGACGGCGCGCATGATGTTTCTTCTTTCGCCATTGCGACATCAATTCATCGGCAGGGTCATTACGAAAGCCCATCGATTTACCGAGACGACGTAAATCTGCGTCTTCTTCAGGTAACAGATGAGTGCGACGCATGAGGTGCATTTGGATTCGATGCTCGAGTGTGCGTTCGAATCGATAGACAGTTGCTAGTGACGCAGCATCTTCACGCCCGACATATCCCCAGTTTGCAAGCGCTTCTAGAGCTTCCAAAGTGTTGGAACTGCGAAGCATGACATCACTGCGACCATGCACTAACTGCAAAAGTTGAACTGCAAATTCAACATCGCGCAGTCCACCAATTCCAAGTTTGATTTCACGTTCTAATTCTTTTGCAGGAATATTTTCAACAACTCGTTGACGCATCGCTTGAACATCGGCAACAAAGTTTGGTCGTTGCGCGGCTTCCCAGACGTAAGGCAACATCGCATCTACATACGTGCGACCAAGTTCGGCATCTCCAGCCATTTCACGTGCTTTAAGCAACGCTTGAAATTCCCAAGTCTGCGCCCATCTTTCGTAATAACTTTTGTGACCATCGAGGGAACGCACAAGCGCACCGGCTTTTCCTTCTGGGCGAAGGGCCGCGTCCACCTGCCAGATAGAGCCTTCACCAGTAGGGACTTCACACACTTGCATCAATCGACTCGCAAGACGAGTCGCTTCTTCATTGAAACCTGTGGCATCTTCGAAAGGTTCTGCAACAAAAATCACATCGACGTCACTGATGTAGTTGAGTTCGCGACCACCACATTTACCCATTGCGATGACAGCGATTTTGCAGCGAGGTGTTTCAGGATTTACCGAACTCCAGGCAATTGCTAGCGCAGTTTCAATTACGGCATCTGCCAAATTACTTAAGCCAAGACTTACCCGCTCTAGAGGTTCGAGGGCACAGACATCTCGGGCTGCGATAGCAAGCAATTCTCTGCGGTAAGCAATACGTAATGCATCAAGAGTGTGATCATTGTCAGCTTCTGCAACCCAACGACCATCACTCCACTTCGCGTTTACGGAATCCAATAAACGCTGAACCATGTCCTGTCGTGTTGCACGTTCCTGCCAAAGACCATTATCCGAGATCGTCAAAATCTCGGCAGGATGTTTGATGCAAAATTGAGCTAACGCCAGCGAAGTTCCAGCAATTTCAATCCAACGAGCACGCAGTCCCGCTTCATCGAGTAATCGGCTTTGTAAACGGGCATCTGCATTGGCAAACCACGCAAGAGTTGAATCCAGAGCCACATCAGGGTCCGCAGCCAAACTCAACTCGTCAATGAATTCCTCATGCTCAAGCAGTGGCACACATTTCTCTAACTGTGACACGGCAACATCAGGCGCCTGCAATCCCGCTTTGGCGAGACGGGTGGCAATCGATCGTTGCCGGCCTGAGTTATCGAGGTTCACGGCGCGAATCTATCCCCCAGCGCTTTCGGGATTACAGAACAGGCAAGTGTTTGTTGAGTTCGTATGGAGTTACCTGTTGACGGTATTCATCCCATTCCGCACGCTTATTGCGCAAGAAGAAATCGAATACGTGCTCACCAAGAGTTTCGGCAACCAACTCAGACTTTTCCATAATCGAAATCGCTTGATTCAAACTTGATGGCAATTTGCGCAACCCCATCGCAGCACGCTCAGCATCCGTCAAAGACCAGACATCGTCTTCGGCACCTGGTGGCAGTTCGTAACCCTTTTCGATTCCCTTAAGACCTGCGTTAAGCAAAACAGCAAATGCAAGGTACGGATTACAGGCGCTATCAAGCGAACGGATTTCGACGCGAGTGCTGTTGCCCTTACCCGGCTTGTACATCGGAATACGAATCAATGCGGAACGGTTGTTGTGACCCCAACAAATGTGAGCTGGAGCCTCGCCACCACCGGCAAGTCGCTTGTAGGAGTTAACCCACTGGTTAAGAACCGCTGTGATTTCTGGAGCATGTTCCAAAAGTCCAGCCACAAATGAACGGCCAACTTTTGAAAGTTGGTACGGGGCACCTGGTTCGTGGAATGCGTTGCGGTCACCTTCGAAAAGTGACATGTGAGTGTGCATACCTGAACCTGGGTACTGAGTAAAAGGTTTTGGCATGAACGATGCATAAATGTTGTGTTCGAGTGCAACCTCTTTGATAACAGTGCGGAAAGTC
>JBEBBR010000067.1:0-4852 GCA_041158285.1 Actinomycetota bacterium | reverse complement strand
GTTGAACGCCGTAGCAACTGCTTGACTTCCAACCATGTCACTCGAGGCTGATCAGTGATCGTCTCAAGTGGCTTCATGGTGGGCCACGCTAGTCGCTACGGCGTTCTACCGTCAGTGACGGCTCATGCTTTTGCGTTAATTGCTAATGAATTAGCGTTCAACGGTTCCGTTGATGAAGTTTTCTACAGCCTCATGAGCCTCTGAATCTGAGTACTGAACTGGAGGTGACTTCATGAAGTATGAAGATGCAGACAAGATAGGTCCACCGATCTTGCGATCAAGTGCAATCTTGCATGCGCGGATGGCGTCGATGATGACACCAGCAGAGTTTGGTGAATCCCATACTTCGAGTTTGTATTCGAGGTTCAATGGAACGTTACCGAATGCGCGACCTTCCAAACGGACGAATGCCCATTTGCGGTCATCGAGCCATGCGACATAGTCAGAAGGTCCGATGTGAACGTTGTCAGCACCAAGATCATGATCAAGCTGTGAAGTTACAGATTGAGTCTTAGAGATCTTCTTTGATTCGAGACGATCGCGTTCGAGCATGTTCATGAAGTCCATGTTTCCACCAACGTTGAGCTGGTAGGTGCGGTCAACAATGACGCCGCGGTCCTGGAACAACTTAGCCA
Organism: Actinomycetota bacterium; assembly: GCA_041158285.1. Classification (GTDB taxonomy): domain Bacteria; phylum Actinomycetota; class Actinomycetes; order S36-B12; family UBA5976; genus JAFMIT01. The sequence continues at coordinate 4,217 of JBEBBR010000067.1, read as the reverse complement.
TGACACGGTGAGTGATGGTGGCGCCAACCTGTGACTTGATGTCGTCACCAACGATTGGAACACCTGCAGCTGTGAACTTGTCAGCCCACTCTTTGGTGCCAGCGATGAAAACAGGAAGTGCGTTGACGAAACCTACGCCTGCATCAATTGCACACTGTGCGTAGAACTTCGCTGCATCTTCAGAACCCACTGGGAGGTAGCAAACGAGCACATCAACTTTTGCAGCTTTGAGAGCAGCAACAACATCGACTGGTGCAGCATCTGATTCTGTGATGGTCTGGCGGTAGTACTTACCAAGACCGTCATAGGTATGACCACGCTGAACAGTGACACCGGTCTTTGGAACATCACAGATCTTGATTGTGTTGTTCTCGCTAGCCAAGATTGCATCTGCAAGATCAAGGCCGACCTTTTTTGCATCTACGTCGAATGCAGCCACAAACTCAACATCGCGAACGTGGTAGTCACCGAACTGAACATGCATCAAGCCAGGTACGACAGCTTTTGGATCTGCGTCCTTGTAAAACTCAATGCCCTGTACCAAAGATGCGGCACAGTTACCGACGCCAACGATGGCGACTCTGATTGAACCCATGGGGTTTCCTTCCAAGTTGCGCCCGCGGATGCGAGCGGTGGGGTAGTGCGTTGTGATGAATCAACCAGTTGGTCGCGCTGAGCGATCCTCAGCAGCGATCAAGTTGTCGACCCATCTCATTTCATTTTCAACGCCATCAAGACCGTGGCGCTGAAGTTCTAGGGTGTAGCTGTCTAAACGTTCGCGAGTTGCCGCCAAACTTTCGCGTAGTGCAGCACGTCGTTCAGACAGGCGGGAGCGGCGACCTTCGAGGATGAGGCGGCGAACCTCAGCCTCAGTCGCGCTGAAGAATGCAAACCGCACTCCGAATCCTTCGTCATCCCAGGTTTCAGGCCCAGATTCGCGAAGCATGGCGGTGAGATGTGCAGTTCCGGCTTCGGTGAGCGCATAGGTAATGCGGGCACGTTTTCCAGAAAGGGCAGGACCGGCCGCGTTGGGATCACTGGTTTCGGTGATGAAACCCTGCTCAGTGAGGGTGCGTAAAGCCGGATACAGAGCACCAAAAGAAATTGCACGGAAAGCTCCGAGCAAGGTGCTGAGGCGTTTACGCAGTTCGTAGCCGTGTAACGCAGAATCCTGTAGCAAGCCCAAAATGGCTAACTCCAGTGCGTATGACTTGCGCATATTGCCCCAATTCCAATTTCTTGATGTATCAAAATGATACATCACAGTGATGGATCGAAACAAATCAGTCCTTGGAAACCCGTCAAAGCTCACGTTTCTTTGGCTATTTACTTGCGGTTAAGGTAAGAAATTCCCAAACGAGTCAAACCTGTGGTGCACTAGGTCCTTCAACAGCTCAACGCAGGAATGTGCAGTGAGCGAATCATTTAGGGGATGAATGTGTCGCTACGTCCAACTTTGAAGTTTTTATTGCCGCTTGCACTGGTTTTCGCCAGTTTAGGTGTGACGCCAGTACACGCCGCATTGCCGGTGGACCTCGGTGACTTCGTCCTTGAACAGACCTCTGAGAGTCAAAAAACAGAATCTCAGCTCGCTGAATCATGTCTAGTGGATTCGATTCGAACGACTGATGAGGAAGTTATCGGGCTGGCCATCTTGACTTTGGTTGGGAATGAGCAACTCGATTGCACTGTCTCCGTGGTCGCAAGTTCTACAGCTGGCACTGATCGCGGAACGGTCACGAATGAGCAGCTTGGACTAAACGGAGCATTTGCCATCACGTGTGACTATAAACAAGTTACGAAAACAGACTACTCAATCGGATTCACCGGAGACGAGCCTTTCCGGAGTCTTATCGTTTATTACAAAGACTTCGTGGCAAGCGGTATGCAGACTTGCAGTTGGGTTATGAACTTCACTGATAGCAAAAAGTCTTCTTTGATTGGATCCATTGAATCTCCAATCGCAAGTGCGACAAGATTTGATGAAATCAACAAGATTTTCATTGTCGATGTCACTGTTGAAGGTTCAGTAAAAGTTACTGGTGGATCCGGCCTATTTGCTGGAGTCCAAGGCACAGCAATGTTGAATCAATCAGGTTCGCTCGAGTTTCCCTCAGAGATAGACCTTTCTGCAGGCTTCTCCTCTGCGCAAAATGTCACACCATTTGCAAATGAAGCAACTCCGCCAATCATCTTTAGCGAAATGAAGCTAATTTCCAATAAGGGCAGTGCGATCAATTTCGTATCTCCATCATTTTCAACTCCAACAAAACGAGTGCTTGGCATTTCCAGCGGTGCAGTTCAAAAAGTGCGACTCGTTAGTTCGCCAGGCGCACGCTGCACACTCAGTGCCACAGTGGGCAAAAAGACAATTAGCCTCATACCAAAAGCAATAGTTACAAAAACTGGAGTAGTAAACACATCGTTCACAGCTGCAAATATCGCAAAGAAGTTCGGGCTAAATAAACCTTCTGCATACAAAAACAAGACAGCAAAACTGTCAGCAACTTGCGATGTGGGGCGCAATAAAAAGAATGTCACAAAAACTGTTTCATTTACTTTTGCAGATAGCTGATAGCACTCTGAAGAACCAAAAGTTTTTTGTGGGTGAGCAATTCCATACCTCTCCGCGTACCCTTGCCCACTATGGCTAGCCCCCGAAACTCAGCGATCCGCGCTACCCGCATCAAGGGTGGCAGCGGCGATGGTGGCAAAGCCGAGGCTGCCCAAGCTCCAGAAAAGATCAAGAATCCCAAAAAACCTCGGGATGTCATCGATCACTCATTGGCTCGTCGCGAAGCGATTTTGGAAATTAAACGTACGGGTGGATTTCATTTCGACGGAAATGACACAGATCCCTACTTACTTCGCGCCGCAAAATATTATGGAATAACCACCGACCGGGATTGCCCAATCTGCACCAAGACGAAGCTCAGCGAACTGACCTACGTCTATTCCAGGGAACTGGGACACTATTCGGGGCGGATTCATGCGCCTTCGGAGATTCCATTAATGGCAACCAAATTCGGCTTTCTGCGGGTATTTACTGTGGAGGTGTGTCAGGGCTGCGGCTGGAATCACGTGCTCACTTCCTACGTTCTCGGAGATGGCACTCCTCGTAAACCTTTGCGGAAACCTCGCGATCTCGTGGATTAATCTGGGAAAAACTGACCCAGCGAAGCAATAGCCTTGGGCTCGTAACTACTAGAGATGTGATGGTGAATATGGCGCGATTGCGCATCGACTATCCCCGTCGAGGCCGCGTAGGAGTTCGTCGCTGGATTCCATCGTTCAAATTGATCTTTGGAACAGTGTTCCTTGGTGGCGCACTCGGCGCTGCCGTGCTGACTTTTTTGGTTATGACCACTGATATTCCAGCACCCAACGATGTCGCACAAGCCAACACCACCATCGTTTACTACGCCGATGGCCGCTACGAAATTGGTCGTATTGGTGATTTCAATCGCGTCGAAGTTGAACTAGCTGCCATCCCCCTCGATGTTCAACGCACAGTTTTGGCGGCTGAAGATAAGACTTTCTATGAGCACTCAGGTTTTAGCTTGACCGGTATCGGTCGCGCAATGCTCAACAACCTTGGCGGAAATGCAGCTCAAGGTGGATCGACCATCACACAGCAATATGCAAAGAACGCTTACCTCTCATCTGAGCGATCAATCACTCGCAAAGTTAAAGAGTTAGTTCTTTCAATCAAACTTGAAACAAGTACTTCCAAAGATGAAATCCTCAACAACTATCTCAACACTGTGTATTTCGGTCGAGGTGCATACGGAATCCAAGCTGCAGCAAAAGCGTATTTTGGAAAAGATGTCAGCCGACTAAAAATTGAACAAGCTGCGATGCTGTCTGCGTTGCTTAAGTCGCCTGAGGGTTTTGCACCAGAGGTTGATCCAGATCGACTTAACGAACGTTGGAATTACGTACTTGATCAAATGGTTGATGCAGGATGGCTCGATTCAAACGTTCGCGCCGAAATGGTTTTTCCAGAATACAAAGAACGTCGTTCAGGAAATCGTCTTGCAGGTCCTACGGGCTACATCTTGCAAGAAGTAAAAAATGATATGGCTGAACTCGGCTATGACGAAGCTGCACTTGGTGTTGCAGGATTTAGCATCATCACAACGATTGATCGCACAGCTCAGTTGTCTGCCGAAAAAGCAGTTGAAAAAGAAGGCCCAACAACTGGTACTGAAGGTTTG
>JBEBBR010000066.1:0-2763 GCA_041158285.1 Actinomycetota bacterium | reverse complement strand
ATCCCAGCGAAGTAGTGGGTGAAGCATGCGATACAAAGGCAAAACCTTTTCAAGATCATGATCCATTGCAGTTTCATACAGTTCAACACAGGTCACAGGGAATGCGTTTGGATAACCTGAAACCCAACCAACTGCACCAGCAAGTGCAAGTTCAAGAACTACATCGTCAGAGCCAATCAAAATGTCGAGGCCTGGTGCGTACTCTGCAATTTCGTATGCGCGACGTGGATCGCCAGTGAATTCTTTGACACCAACAATCGAACCTTCTGCGTAGATCTTGCCGAGAAGTTCAGGAGTGAGATCTACCTTGGTGTCGTAAGGATTGTTGTACGCAACGATTGGGACGCCAGCTTTAGCAACCTCGCGGTAGTGAGCCAACACTGCGCGCTCATCTGCGCGGTAAGCGTTTGGTGGCAAGAGCATCACGCACTGGGCGCCGGCTTCTGCGGCTTGTTCGGTCCAGCGACGAGCTTCGAGTGCACCATAAGCAGCGACACCTGGCATGACTGTGAAGCCGGTTGGAGCGGCAGCGACTGCAACCTCAACCACACGTGCGCGTTCAGCGTCTGTCAAGACTTGATATTCACCAAGGGAGCCGTTGGGAACTACGCCGTGGCACCCGCTTGCAGCCTGCCAGGCCACGTGATCGCCATAGGCGTCGTAATCAACCTCGCCACTTGCGGTGTAAGGAAGGGCAGTGGCAGTAAGCACTCCGTGCCATGGTTTTCTGGTCATGATTCCTCGATTTTCGGTAGGTGTGGAATTCTCTTGTTCAGTAATACATCACACACTACACTAAGTTTCAGCTTCCTCAAGCCCCGCAGCCCAACTCCTGACAGGATCCACCCGTGAAACTCCTCCCAGCGACCGCAGACGTGGTTGTTATTGGCGCAGGGGTGGTTGGCGCTAGTTGTGCTCATTACCTCGCTGAAGCAGGTCTGCGAGTCCTTGTACTAGATCGTGGAGCAGTCGCGAGTGGCACCACCGGTGCAGGTGAAGGCAACATCTTGGTTAGCGACAAAGAAATCGGTGCTGAGCTCGAACTTGCGCTCTATAGCAATCGGTTGTGGCGTGAGCTCACCCCGCACATCAGTCGTTCAGAGTTCGAAGTCAAAGGTGGGATCGTCGTTGCCACCTCTGATGCGGTGCTACGGCGACTTCGTGAAATCGCGGAGCATCAGCGAACTGCAGGTGTTGAAGCCATCGAACTAGACGCCGATCAACTTCATGACCATGAGCCGCACCTCACTCGTGACGTACATGGCGCTGTGCTTTACCCACAAGATTCCCAAGTGCAACCAATGCTTGCAGCGGCCCAGCTAGTTCACCGGCCAGACGGTCGAATCACGGTCGTCACCAACACCGATGTTGTGGGAATTGACCTGAGCACTGATGGAAACGTTGTCGGAGTTTCAACTTCACGCGGAAAAGTTTCAACGCCAAACGTTGTAAATGCCGCTGGCACGTGGAGCGGGGAGATTGCTGCACTTGCTGGAGTGAATCTTCCGATCATGCCTCGCCGAGGTTTTATTTTGGTGACAGCACCTATGCCGCCGATGGTGCATCACAAGGTTTATACCGCCGAATATCTCGCCAACGTTGCATCAGATAACGAAGGTCTCGAGACTTCTACAGTCGTTGAAGGAACTCACGCTGGAACTATTTTGATTGGTGCAAGTCGTGAACGAGTTGGTTTTGATCGAACTATCAATTACGAAGTTCTGAGCAAATTGGCAGCCGGTGCGATTTCGATTTTTCCATTCCTGCGCGACACAAAACTTCTCAGAACTTACGGCGGTTTTCGACCGTACTGCCCAGACCATCTTCCAGTCATCGGTCCTGATGAACGAGTACCTGGTCTCTATCACGCATGTGGACATGAAGGCGCTGGAGTTGGTTTGGCGCCTGCGAGTGGCAAATTGATTGCTGACACTGTGGTTGGACAACCAACCGAAATTTCTCTACATCCATTCAGACCACAACGATTTGATGAAGCGGGTGCGCATGTCTGAAATTTCAATCACCATTGATGGTGAGCAACATGAAGTCGCTGAAGGAATTTCGGTTGCAGCCGCATTGATGAGTGTGCAAAAACGTTCATGGAGATTGACTCGTCATAATCAACAACCACGCGGAGTTTTTTGTGGCATTGGAGTTTGTTTTGATTGTCTAGTCACAATTAATGGCGTTGCGAATGTTCGCGCTTGCCTCGACCTTGTCCAACCAAACGATGTCATCACAACCCAGAGCGGTGATCGCGATGCACGCTGAATTGATTGTGGTTGGAGGCGGGCCAGCAGGCCTTGCTGCAGCTGTAACAGCAGCTCAAGCGGGAATGCGAGTTGCACTTATTGATAGTGGTGACAATTTAGGCGGTCAGTACTTTCGACATTCGCAATCGTCTTCCGAAGTCGAACATCCAGATGGCTGGGAAGCATTCAAAGATTTAACCCAACAATTCGAACGAGCTCGCGACGAATCTGGACTCACGTATTTGTCGAGAACAGCTGTGTGGTCAATCAGTGACATCAACGGCGAATTTGTAGTTCGTGCACGCAAAGGCGAACGGCACCCTGAACCAATCGAACTATGTGCTGAACGACTCATCCTTGCAACGGGTGCTCATGATCGCGCGCTACCTTTTGAAGGCTGGCAACTACCTGGATCGATGACTATCGGTGGTGCGCAATCTCTTCTCAAAGGAAGCGGCACGATCGCGGGTAAAGCAATTGTCATTGCAGGAACTGGACCATTTCTCTTGGC
>JBEBBR010000065.1:0-4767 GCA_041158285.1 Actinomycetota bacterium | reverse complement strand
TTGGACTTCCGGTAGTTATTATCTGTGCGACTCACCTGTTTCAGCTGGCGGATTTATTTGGAGTGAATACAAAGAAGAGGAATATGACGGCACTGCTCTAGAAGCTTGCAAACGACTATATGGTCCTTGGACTGGTTGGGATGCTGACTATCTCGAGGAAACTACCTTTGATCTCAATGCTGATTACACGAACAGCGAGCCTGTCGATGAGAACACACCACCAGCAATCATCGATCTAAACGGCAAATATGTTGTACGAGCTGTGAATGCAAATTCAGTGTCACTCTGGAGCGATTCAGTTCGAATCGGTGAAGAAGTTGTTGCAGAACCTGTAACTGCTCAAAAGAAAATTTACTTTGAATTGAACAATTCCAAACTAAGTGCTCGACAATTAGCAACTCTCAAGACTTGGGTGAACCTTGCCAAATCGAGTATTGGTGAAGCACAATTAACGGTAAACATCAAGGCATACACTCAGGGTTACCGTAAAAATGGTGCCAACAAATCACTTGGTTTGGGTCGCGCTAACGCAATTAAGAAAGCATTGCATTATGCGAAGCTAGGTGGAAATGTCACTGCTTCATACGCTGGCCCATCAAGAGTTGCTGGCGCAAAAGGTCGCTATGCAGTCGTCACACTTTCATGGACACCAATCGATGAACGCTAAAGATTGATTAAACACTACAAATAACTAGAATAAATGTGGGGCTCTGAATTTTCAGAGCCCCACATTGCTTTAAGGAGTTGTGATGACTGATTACATTATTTACTTCAACCAACAATGGGTCGGGGATCATCCAGAAGAATGGTATGAATCGCGCGGTCCACTTGCGCGCAAGGTTGTTGCCGATATGCAAGCCGCAGGCGTCTTGGTTTTTGCTGGCGGATTGGTAGAAGAAATCGAAGAGGCTGTTGGAGCTGACGAGAACGGAAATCTCACCAAGCCATATTCTTTAGGTGAATTCATTGGTGGTTTGACGATTATCAATGTCGCCACAGATGAAGAAGCAAACATGTGGGGTGCAAGAGTTGCTCAAGCTTGCGGATGGCCTCAGGAAATTCGTCGCTTCAAATCAGACAACAAACTAGCTGAGCAATTATCCTGAATTAGTCAATCCAGTTGCGACTGCGATCAACCGCTTTGTGCCAACGCACATATTCGGATTCATCCCACGGCGCTGGGGAAAACTCGCGATCTACAGTGATGCTCTTTCGTAATTCATCTTTGTCAACCCAAACACCAGTGCCAAGTCCAGCTAAGAATGCTGCACCAATTCCTGTTGACTCAAGATTCTTGCCACGAATCACTGGAACGTGTAAGTAGTTTGCTTGAAGTTGCATCAGCAGATTGTTGGCTGAAGCCCCGCCATCAACGCGAAGTTGTTGCAATGGTTTGCCGATATCTTTGATCATGGCATCAACAACATCTCGAACTTGAAATGCAATTGCATCTAAAGTCGCTCGAGCGACGTGAGCGGAAGTGGTTCCTCGCGTGATCCCTTGAATAGATCCACGGGCGTAGGGATCCCAATATGGAGCACCGAGCCCGGAAAGCGCTGGAACAAAAACCACACCATCAGAACTTTCAACTGATTGTGCGAGCGCTTCAACATCTACTGCAGATTGAATGATGCCAAGTCCATCACGCAACCACTGCACGGCCGAGCCCGTCACAAACACAGCACCTTCAAGTGCATAGGTCAGTTCACCAGACGGTTCTTTCCATGCCACTGTGGTGAGTAATCCATGATCAGAGATTTTGAGTTCGGAACCTGTGTTGTAGAGAATGAAAGATCCAGTGCCGTAGGTGCATTTGCTGTCACCAACATCAAAAGCAGTTTGTCCAAACAGGGCTGCTTGTTGATCTCCTGCGATTCCAGCAATCGGAAGTGATAAACCCAATAATGAATCAGCTTCGGATGTGCCGACTACCCCATACGATGGAACAACTTCGGGCAAAACATTTCGAGGAACGTTGAATAGCTCTAGAAGTTCATCATCCCAATCCCCACTGGCAAGATTGAAAAGTTGAGTTCTTGACGCATTGGATGCATCTGTGACATGAACGCGACCTTGTGTCATGCGTGCGATGAGATATGTATCAACAGTGCCAACAGCAAATGTGCCATCTAACACTCCTTGCCAAACAGCTTTTTCGTTACGTGAAAGCCACAGCAATTTGCTCGAAGAAAAATACGGATCTAAACCAAGTCCAGTTTTGTGTCGAACCTTATCTTCGACTCTAAGATTTCGAATCTCATCAACTATTTCAGAAGTCCGTCGGTCCTGCCACACAATTCCACGACGCGGTCCACTGAAATTTGAACGATCCCACATCAAAACGGTTTCACGTTGATTGGTGATTCCGATAGCGGAAAGAGAGTTCGACCCTACGGCGGCGAGAACTTTGCTGACAGATGTCAGGGTTGCCGCCCATATCTCATCTGGATCGTGCTCAACCCAACCAGGTTGAGGAAAGTGTTGCGGGAATTCGCAATATCCGCGGGCTACTACTTCACCCAGCTCGTTGACGGCAAGAGCAGTAACACCTGTGGTTCCAGCGTCAATAGCCAATATCGCCACTAGAAACCACCTTTATTTATTGATGAGTAACTAAAGGAGATCCCTAGTCTGTACCCATGTTGAACCGCCAACAAACGATAGCGACCTTGAGTGAAGAAATCGACACTCTTGTTATTGGTGGCGGAATCAATGGGGCGGTTTCTGCTTCAGCTCTTGCAGCACACGGAGTCAAGGTCGCTCTTATTGAGGCTAACGATTTCGCAAGTATGACCAGCCAGGAATCCTCAAACATGATTTGGGGAGGCATCAAGTATCTACAGGACTTCGAGCTCTCACTCGTATGGGCACTGTGTAAATCACGAAATCAACTTCTCAACCTTTACCCCAACAGAGTCAAAGAGATTCCGTTTGTTGCAGTAATTGGTTCCACTTCACCGTTTAGTCGTGGATTGGGTTTTCTGGGTTCCGTTGCTTATTGGATATTTGGACGTTTCCAAACGCAAACTCCAAAGATTTTCTCAAACCAAAAACTGGCCCGGAGATTTTCACTTTTGAATCTAGATGCAGCGAAAGGTGCGATTCAATATAACGACGCGATACTTCTAGATAATGATTCACGATTTGTCTATGAGTTAATCAAAACTGCACGGACCAACGGTGCCCATGTCATCAACTACTGTGAAATGACTTCCGCGCAAAAAAGTGAAAACGGCTGGTTGGTTACGGTAACGGACAAAATCTCAGTAAACACATTCACCATTCGTGCCAAAACCATAGTTAACGCGACCGGGCCTCTAACTCGAAGTGTGAACGAGCAACTTGAGATTCCATCCTCCAACACCATTGTGATCTCCAAAGGTGTTCATCTCATTGTCCCAAAAATCGAAACCAAAGCAGCAGTGTTGGCATTCTTTGATTCAGACGGTCGATTGTTTTATGTATTACCTATGCATGACAGAACGGTGATTGGAACTACGGATACTTCAACTCTAGATGCCAACGTGACTGTCACTGATGAAGATCGTGAATTCTTACTCGCTCAAGCAAATCGTTGTTTGAAACTTGAAAAACCTCTAACTAAAGCCGACATCATTGCTGAACGGTGTGGAGTGCGACCACTAGTTGTATCGAATGCAACCAAAGTTCAAGATATGAATTGGATTTCACTTTCACGCAAACACGTGGTCGAGCATGATGTTTCGAATAAATCAATATCAATCTTTGGTGGAAAGCTGACTGACTGTATAAATGTGGGCGAGGAAGTTGTTGAAAAGATTCGACTTCTTGGAATCGACACTAAACCCGCGAAACATTGGGTTGGTGAGAGCGAACCACAGATTTCTAGCGAACTCGTTGACCTGGTGAAGAAATTTCATCCTCAATCAGCTGAGAAATTATCGGATGAACTGTGGCGTCGGCACGGTGTTGATTCATTTGCGATAGCCGACTCTTGGATTGAAGATTCACGTAATGCGCAAATTATTTTTGAAGGTTTAAGTTTCACGGTAGGCGAATTGAAATATATCGCTAGAAACGAACACGTTTATTCTCAACAGGATCTCTTGCGACGTCGCACTCCGATCTCCCTTCTGCGCTCAGAGGTAGAGATCGCTGACAATGAATTGCTTCAAAATGTTCTGAAGTTAATTCCTTAATAATTCCTTAATTTTCCTAATTTTTCGATACCCAAAGATGCTGTTAAGAGTTTTCACAAAATACTTCTGCAAACTTGTCTCAGGTAATCAGCACTCGTGAAATTGTCACAGTGCATGTCGAAAGGTTGAGAAACATGAAGAAGTGGACTAAATCAGCGGCCATTGGAATCGCAGCTGCACTAATGCTGAGTGGCATGACAGTGTCTGCCCAGGCTCATGTCACCAAAGAAGAACGTGCTGCTGCAATTGCTGAATACAAGTTGGCAAAAGCTGAGTTTCAAGCAGCTATGGCTGAATACAAAGCCACCAAAATGGCCGGTCAGGCTGAATTCAAAGCAGCAATGGATGCCTGGAAGCTTGCCAACGCAGATTTGATTGCAGCTATCAAGGCTGTGAAAGAAGCTTTCCATACCACTATGGATGCAGCGAAAGCCGCTCGTGATCTTGTGCTCAACGATGTCAACGCAACAGCAGAACAGATTGCTGCAGCGAATGCCACGTTTGCAGAAGCAAAACTGCAAGCAGTCGCTTCACGTGATGCTGCCCTCGCAGCTCTCGGAACTCTGCCTCCTCCACCAGCCAAGCCAGC
>JBEBBR010000064.1:0-4807 GCA_041158285.1 Actinomycetota bacterium | reverse complement strand
TTGCAGAATCAATTACGCAACACAACTACTGAAATAGGAATCAACCAGAAGTATTTCTTACGCGACTACACCAACTTTGTAAGGCCAAGAAAAATACACAAATTTCTTCTGGGAACACTTGTTTTTATCTCGCAAACGGTTATGGTTCACTCACCGACATAATAGGTATGTCGCTACTTAACGGGGTCAATATGCTTAACAGGCTTACCAAAGCTATCCATTTCAAAAATTTTCGCACAACTCTCATGCTCACCGCCGCGATGGCCGGCACGTTTGGTGTTAACGCCGCATGGGCAGGAGCTAACGACTACTTGAGTTGCAATTACAGCAACATTTGTATGTGGCAAGACGAAGATTTCGTGAACGCACGCCTGTTTGTCGGAAATAGTCCCTCAACGAAAAATTTCACTGGGTCAGTAGATTTCAACGACAAAGCGAGCAGTTGGGCGAACCGCTCCATTCACTACGATGCTCGCTGGTACTACGACGTAAATCAAGCCGGTGACAATCGCTGCATGGACTCTGAAAAACGATTGGCATGGATTGGCCTGGCTGACAATGAAGAAGCATCTTCTTCTCGCATTTACGCCAGCAACACTCAGTGTTCATAAATCCTGCTGGAGTGAAATTCGGTTGGCGACTTCAGGTCCGCCGACCACTGAGCTTGGGTTTATTTGGTGCTGCTCTAGCACTGCCTGTGGTTCTTCTGAATTTCGCTTTTACAGCTGACTACATGGCGCGTGGATCTGATTCCCAGTATGCAGGGGTCACACTCGGTCTAATTGCAGAAGGAGCAATCACACCTGCCTCAATCGAGATGACCTCTGGACCAGAAAAATACCGTGCAGAGGTGATTGCACGAGATCGCGCAATCAAAAAAGTTGCACCAACAGCTTCCTTGGTGATCTATATTCGTGAAGCATCAGTGAAGTTCTCGGAACAGCAAGTACGTGCCATGGCGACTGGTGATTTATGGGACCTTGGGAAATATGATCCTGATGCTTTCAGAGTTTCTCAAGGTCAAATGCCTACTCAGCACGCCACTGCAGCTATTTCCACCACACTGGCTAGCCAGCTCGGTACAACCGTGGGCGACGAAATCGTGTTTGCAAATAGTCGATTCACGGTAGTTGGAATCGTTGAACGTGCACTAGACCTAAAACGTTCAGAAGTGTTTTTTAGGTCTGATGACTTACTGGCGAATGCAAAAGAAGTTTTTGAATATTCTTGGAAGTACTACGACAAGTCTGAAACCCAACCACTTCTTGGTTGGAATGAAAATGCACCTGAAAGCGCAGCAATTAACATTTCGACTCGAACAGACGTTGAGAATCGGCTTCGCTCTTATGGCCAGTCGTTGCCGTTGCCGTTGTTGGTCGGAGCTATCGCTGTCATGTTCGCAGGTGTGCTTCTAATGCGCACACTTACTCAAGAACAACAACGTGAAAGAAAAGGGCGCCTAACTCGCTTAGCCGCACCACGAAACATCACGTTCTTGACAGCTCTCGGAACCACTGCTGCAGTTGGCCTTCTTTCAATCGCACTTGCGACCCTAGGTTCTGCAGTTTCAGTGTTCGCGCTCCGACAAAATGTATGGATCGCGGGAGAGCGCATTCCCGGGGAGCTTGAAATCCCACTGGTAAGTGCTGTGGGTGTTTGGCTGCTGAGTTGTGCTGTGCTGATAGTGGGTTTGATTTTGCCTCAACGCGCCAACAAACAAATACAAGTGAAATCAAAAAATGGTCAAAGTGGCCGAGGGCGCTTGAAACGGATCGCACGAGTACAGTCAAATTTTAGATCCAATAAATGGTCTCGAATCGGAACAAGTCTGTCCTTATTTGTTGCGTTTGCACTCATGATTTTCATGGACACTTCCATAGCACCAGAAAATAATGGGACTTCATCTTTGGCACCAGGACAATTCATCATCGTGAAGAATGCTCCAAATGACGTAACCAAAGCCGATACCGCAGTCAATCTCAGGACCGATGAATTGATTTCGGCACTATCAAGTGAAATCGAAGGTACTTTTGTGCCTGTCAATTTCCTGAACTATCGGCCCCCGGCATCAGCTGAGGATGCCTCGACCAGAGAATTAAATCTCAACGTACCCGAAAATGGCCATGGACTTACCTACATTGAAACAGAAGCAGAAGTTGCAATAGTTATAGACAGATCATTAACCCCCAAAGAGCTTCAAGCTTATAGCTCTGGCATTCCTGTGTTCGTTCGCGAAGCTCCCGTCCAGGTTCCGCCAATGCGTGCTCTTAGTGAGGCAAATTTGACATGGTTCGCATTCCCAGACGGTGACGGAAAACTTGGAACTTTAAAAGTTTTCACGGATGAGAATGCACCATTTTCGGTTGTGAGCGAAAATTTCATTATTGGCCCTGCAGCACTTACAAAGGGAAAGTTTTCATCACTCAAAGCGTCACCTAGCACTGTTTACATTCTCAGTTCTCCTGGCGCAGTACAAAATCCGCAGGATGCCGAGTTTGTGCAGACAACACTTGCACAGTTTGATGTTTCGGCTTCTTCTGTGATTATTGCTGATCCGCCGCAGCAACGCTCACCTGGTTTGGTTTCCTTGGTAACACTGACAGTTTTTGCGGCACTGATTATTTCGCTACTCGAACTGACATCACGGTCAGTAAACGTGCGAGGTGATGTATCAAGGCTGCTTCGGCTTCACGCGACTAAACGTTTTCGATATCGCATCGTTCATCGTGATGTCCTAATCCGGCAAACAACGGCTTCCCTTCTCACGCTTGGTTTGACCTGCGGGTTATCTGGGCCTCTGCTCAGTGCGACATCCGGAATCACCATCATATTCACTGCTGCATTTCAAATTGCTGCCGCTTATGTGGTTGTCATCTTGGCAGCTTCCACAATTTTGTTTTGGAGAGTTAAATGAACGAAAAATCTTCTCATCTGGCATTACGTCTCACCGAAGTGACAAAGAGTTACCAAACATCGCGTGGACTGAAAATTGGTCTTCACCCGCTCACCCTTGATTTGACCAGTGGTTCGCTGACCGCACTCGTGGGACGATCGGGTTGCGGAAAAACAACAGCCCTCAACATAATTTCTGGGTTGATTGAATCAACTGCAGGTACTGTCACCATTCTTGATCAAGATATTTCAAAAATGTCAGGAGACGCACTACGAAAATTTCGCCTCAAAACACTTGGACGAGTTTTCCAACATTTTGACCTCTTTGACGAACTGACCGTTTTTGAAAACGTCATGCTGCCGTCGGAATTTTCTGGCGTATCAGAAAAAGAAGCTCGAGAGACAGCGGAAGCACAAATTCACGCACTCGGACTTGGCGACATCATTCACGAAAGGTCAGCATACATTTCTGGTGGCGAAAAACAACGAACCGCTATCGCCCGGGCAATGGCAATGAAACTTCCCATATTGCTAGCTGATGAACCAACAGGCAATCTCGACAAAGCGAACGCCGAAGCAGTAGGTGCAGCACTTGTCACCGCAAGCAAGGCAGGAGTCTGTGTCCTCGTCGCAACTCACGATCCCATCGTCAAAGACGTCTGCGACGTTGTCATCGATTTAGATGCGCGAAATGAATTATTGCAACACGGTGGAGTTTGAAATTTGTTGATTTAGATAACGACTGGGTTTGTTGCAATGCGATCTAAGAATGCATCAACCAAATTGTGTGCACGAGAAATGGTTCCTGAATCAGCATGATGTGCATGTGCAATCAACAGTTCAGGGTCTTGACCATCGCGTCGCAGTGATTCGAGTTCAGAATCATCAAGCCAAAGCTCGAGTGCTGAGCCGGTGAGTTCTGGGTGGAACTGCAAACCTAGTGTTCGCCCTTGCACAAATGCTTGTGGTGCCTTTGAAGTGCGCGCTATCTCAGTAGCGCGAGGTGGCACGACGAATCGATCAAAATGCCATTGGAACCAAGGGCCAGCGGGGATCAAACTCTCGTCATCAGACCAAACATAAGTGAAACCAATTTCGTATCCTGGCGCTTTCATAGTGCTACCACCCAAAGCCCGGGCCATAAGTTGTCCACCAAAACAAATTCCAAAAATTGGAGTACCTGCATTGTGACAAGCGGTTACATAATCCAATTCAGGTAAAAGCCAATTGCCGATGCGTTCGTCTTCCCATGCTCCCCAAGGTGCACCCATTGGGACAACGATGTCGTAATCGCCCACAGCGGGAAAAGTTGCTGGCACGTTTGGGGTTTGGTGATTGTCTTTGTCAACGATCTCGAGGTAATCAACTGTGTAGCCACGCTGTTCAAAGCGTTCGGCAATTGGACCAGCAGGACTCACATGATCATGTTGAATGAATAAAACGCGCATGGACTACCTCACTAATCTTGTGAAAGCATACTAATTGCGAGTGCGGGCGCGGGCGCTGAACCCAAACTTTCGCACGAGGGGGCGCGGGACAATCTTGGTGATACCAATCAGCAATTTATATTGCCAGCCCGGGACGCTGACGACTTTTCCGCGTTGATGATCGCGCCATCCGGCAGCGACCATTTTCTGCGCATCAAGCCAGAGCCAAGCTGGGATTTGATTTTTGTCGATGCCGGCTCGTTGATGAAATTCAGTGTGCGTGAAGCCAGGGCACAAAGCAGAAATGCGAACACCAGTGCCGCGCAATTCTTGGGAGAGTGATTCTGCAAAAACAGTTGCCCACGCTTTGGCTGCGCTATAAGTACCACCTGCGATAAAAGATGCGACTGATGAAACAATCACAATCTCACCATGTCCACGCTGTTTCATCGCCACTGTCGCTGCATGTGTGAGTCGTAGAACAGCAC
>JBEBBR010000063.1:0-3987 GCA_041158285.1 Actinomycetota bacterium | reverse complement strand
CATCGAAACCTCTGTGGGTTACCAAGGTGGAACTACAACCGCTCCCACTTATCAAGAGGTATGCACTGGAGCTACCGGTCATGCAGAAATGGTCAAAGTAGTTTTTGATGCTGATGTTGTTTCTGTTCAAGAGATCTTGCGAGTGTTTTGGGAAAACCACGATCCCACACAAGGTAATCGCCAAGGTAATGACATTGGAACTCAATATCGCAGTGTGATTTATTGGACCACTTCCGAGCAAGAATCAGTAGCAATCGAAACAAGAGATCTTTTCGGACGAGTGCTAGCCGAACACAAACTGGGTCCAATTACGACTGAAATTGCCTCAGCTGAGGGTCATGAGTATTTCCTTGCTGAGGAATATCACCAGAAGTATCTACAGAAGAATCCAGCAGGCTATGACTGCCACTCCACCACAGGTTTTCAACTCCCTGCGAGTGTTTAAGCCAACTCACACTGAAACTTGCAATAGTGTGCCGCTCATCGCAACGTGAAAAGGTGCATTATGAATTTTGGTCAATCAATAGCAACCTGCTACAAGAAGTATTTTGTATTCAGCGGACGTGCTCGACTTTCTGAATACTGGTGGTTTGCGCTTTTCAGTGGCATATTGGCCATTCCCGCCTTCATTTTTTCGCTTGCAATGGTTTTGACCATGAACATGTATTTGGTCATGTTCCCTTGGGTTATTTTCTTTTTCGCAGTTGGCATTCCAGCTATCGCTGTATCTGTGCGTCGACTGCATGACATGGGACAGTCCGGAATCTGGGTTTATTTGAGTTATGGCCTGCAAATTATGGTTTTGCTTATCGGACCTGCTGAATCATCAGATGCGATCGACAACATTCCCGCAATTATTGGAAACATTGTTGGTGGCATTTTGTCTATCGCAGTGTTTGTGATGACCTTGATCCCATCACAACAAAAAGAAAATAAGTACGGACCAATTCCTGCATTGAACACTGCACCAATTGATAGTGCCACTCCGCCACCACCGCCAAGTGGTTACACACCTTTGTCATAACTTGAAAAACGAGAGCGCCGCTACTCATTGAGTAGCGGCGCTTCACTTTAGGAATTATTTAACTTTTCGGCGAACCAAATCTGCGGCAATGCCATCAAGGATGTCATGTTCACTCACTACGAGCGACTTCTGTGGCAAGAACTTCATAATCCGATCGAGCACTAGCGAGCCTGCACCGATTACATCGACGCGACCAGGGTGCATGAATGGAAGTGCGGCTCGTTGATCACGAGTCATGTGAATCAAACGTTCACACACTCGATGAATCGAATCTTCGCTGATCACCGCACCGTGAATTGCTTTGCGGTCATAACGATCAAGCCCTAGCGCCATTGCGGCGACAGTAGTGACCGAACCAGCAAGCCCGATCACGGTAACCGCTTGATCAAATGGGACAACCTTTGACGCTTTGAGAATTGCATCATCAATATCAGTAATCGCCGCTTCAATTGATTCTGCTGAAGCTGGATCTCCAGCGAGATGACGTTCGGTCATACGGACACAACCAATGTCAACAGATCGCGCTGCATCAGGAGCATCAGTTCCGACTACAAACTCAGTGGAGCCTCCACCAATGTCGATGACGAGGTACGGGCCAGAGAAATCTTCTTTGAGACTACTGGTCGCACCAAGAAATGAAAGGGCTGCTTCTTCTTTGCCGGAGATCACATCAACTTTGCAGCCAAGACGAGCTTTGACACCTTCGACAAATTCTTCGCGGTTTTCGACATCGCGGGTTGCAGAAGTTGCAACGAACCTAATGTGTTTTGCCTCGTGACTACGAATGGCTAGCGCAAACTCATCGCAGGCAGCAAAGGTGCGTTCGATTGCGCCATCTGAGAATCTGCCTGTTGCATCAACACCTTCACCAAGGCGCACAATGGTCATACGACGGTCGCGTTCGATCAAAGTTCCATCTGGAGCCACGTCAGCAATGAGTAGGCGAATTGAGTTGGTGCCACAATCAATAGCTGCAACAGTCGTCATCACTTCTCCTCAACATCTACGCAGGAACCAGCGGCTGACCAATCATCCAAAAGGGCCAGCGCTTGGTCACCAAGTGGATTAACACCGGGACCTTTAGCTAGTGAATGGCCGATCAAAACGTGGAGACATTTCACACGAGTAGGCATACCCCCCGCGCTAATTCCAGCGATTTCTTCGACTTCACCGAGTTCAGCTCTATCGGCCAAGTATGCCTCATGGGCTGACACATACGCCGCTGCAAGTTCACGATCTGATGACAACTGGGCTTCCATATCGCGCATCACACCATCAGCTTCTAAACCGCCAATCAGACCAGTGAGACGAGGGCAGGTGAGGTAATACGTTGTGGGAAATGGAGTGCCATCCGGAAGTCGCGGAAGAGTTTTAACCACATCTGGTTTGCCACACTTGCAGCGATGCGCGACTTCAACTACACCACGCACTTCACGTCCCAATTGGGCGCACATGGATGCTAAATCTTCAGGTGAAACACCTGACTTTTCGACAGACATGGGAACTATTCAGCCTTCTGCTCTTGAGTTTGTGGCGAAGGAATTTCTCCGGCAGTCTCGATGGAATCCCACATCACCGAATACCAAGCAGCTTCTGCTGCAGGACGATTCACCGAAATAGGGGCTGCCACTTCGACTTCATCCGCACCTAAAACGATATAACCAGTCTCAGTGGGCATCACGTAATGCAAACGGCCACGAGCTTGGGTGATTACGTAAGCAGGGTCTTCCCAACGAACGACTTCGGATTCAAGCCGTTTAATCATTGCCAAGTTTGCGTTTTGCTGTGCCTGTAAATCGTTGATGCGATCTCGCTGATCACTCAACGTTTTAATGGGAATTGCAAGCGTTGCAAGAACTGCAAATCCAATCAAAGCCAAAATTGCAGCGCGACTTGTAAGAAATGAATAACGGCCGGTGGCTGTATCTACTTCCGTAGGTACAGCCTCCGACCGTCTGTTAAACATGAGAAAAATTACGCTTTGAAGCGAGGGAATGATGCTGCGCCGGCGTACACCGCTGCGTCATCGAGTTCTTCTTCAATACGGAGCAATTGGTTGTACTTTGCGACGCGTTCTGATCGAGCTGGCGCACCAGTTTTGATCTGACCACAGTCGGTGGCAACAGCCAAGTCTGCAATGGTGGTGTCTTCGGTTTCACCTGAACGGTGGCTCATCATGCAGCGGTAACCAGCACGGTGTGCCATTGCAACCGCGTCCATGGTTTCGGTGAGAGTTCCGATTTGGTTGACCTTAACCAAGAGTGCGTTTGCAGTTCCCGATGCGATACCGCGAGCCAAACGCTCTGGGTTGGTGACGAACAAATCATCGCCAACGATTTGAACTTTGTCGCCCAAAACATTGGTGATGTGCTTCCAACCATCCCAGTCATCTTCATTCAGAGGATCTTCGATGGAGACCATTGGGAAGTCGGCAACGAGGGATGAGTAGTACTCAACCATTTCTTCAGCAGTGCGCTGTTTTCCTTCGAAGGTGTACTTGCCGTCTTTGTGGAATTCAGAAGCGGCAACATCCAAAGCCAGAGCAATGTCAGAACCGAGTTTGAGACCTGTTGCTTCGACTGCGGTTGCAATGAGATCAAGAGCTGCACGGTTGCTTGCAAGATTTGGAGCAAAACCACCTTCATCACCAAGACCGGTTGCGTAACCTTCTTTTTTGAGGACTGACTTCAATGAGTGGTAGACCTCTGCGCCTTGGCGAAGCGCCTCGCGGAATGAAGTTGCACCGATTGGAGCAATCATGAATTCCTGAATATCAACTGAGGTGTCTGCGTGTGATCCACCGTTGAGGATGTTCATCATTGGAACTGGAAGTGTGTGTGCGTTTGGTCCACCGACGTAACGGAACAATGGCAAACCTGCTGATTCAGCAGCTGCACGTGCAACAGCGAGGGAGACACCGAGGATCGCGTTTGCACCAAGGCGCTCCTTGTTTGGGGTGCCAT
>JBEBBR010000062.1:0-15472 GCA_041158285.1 Actinomycetota bacterium | reverse complement strand
CGGACCTTGGATGGCGACGATGCCGTGTGAATTGTGAAGATCCGAAATTGTGATTCCAGCTGGTACAACTGTTTGAAGAGCAGCCACCACAGCTGGGGCATTCGATGCATTTGGAACGATCCACACGTGGTCGGGTGCAAATTTGTACACGATGAGGTCATCGATGACGCCTGCGGTTTCGTTGAGCAGCATTGAATATTGAGCCTTGCCAAACGGAATCGCCTCGAGGTCACTTGCTACCACGGTGTTGAGCCAGGCAGCAGCTCCTTCACCCTGAATCTGAACTTTGCCCATATGGCTGACGTCAAAAACGCCAACATCACTGCGTACCGCTAGATGTTCGGCCACGATTCCGCTGTATTCGATGGGCATATCCCAGCCACCGAAATCTGCAGTTTTTGCGCCATTGGCAACATGCCAGTCGAAAAGTGGGGTGTGCTTTAGCGAATTCGTCATGGTCAGACGGTAGCCCCGTCCTGCCCACTGAGGCAATGAGGGGCATGATTGCCATATGACGAATTTGACTCTCACTTCAACCTTGCCAGCTGCCGATGTCGTCACGCTTTTCGCGGGACAAACCAAAACCGGTGCTGTCGAACTTCTCAGTTCTATTGGCACTACTTCAGTGGTCACCAAAATCCAAACCGCTATTTCTGGTTTTGACTTCAAAGCGGGAGTTGGAGATCTTGTAAAACTTCCTGGAAACCTTGCAGGTATCACGGGAAACGTGGTCGTGGTTGGTGTTGGCAAATCTCAAAGTCATGATGATTTCCGTAACGCGACTGGCGTTGTTGCCCGTTCGGCTGCCGGCAAGCGCAAGATGGCGGTCATGGTTCCGGTGGATCATGCTGATGCAGCTGGTGCCATCGCAGAGGGTGCACTTCTTGGCGCTTACACATTCAATGAATTCCGCGGTGTCTCTAATCTCGCGAATCGTCAGAGTGTCAAAGCAATCGTTTTGGTGAGTGATGCAGCAAAAGATGCAGTCTTGGTGCAAGCCGTACAACGCGCGAAAATCGTGACCGCTGCAGTTAATCAGGCGCGCGACTTAGCAAACACTCCACCAAACGCACTGCCACCAACACAGGTCGCAGCGTTCGCAAAAGAGATTGCAACGACTCACAAACTTGCCATTGAAGTTCTTGATGAAAAAGCTTTGAAGCGCAAAGGCTATGGCGGTATCACTGGAGTTGGTCAAGGTTCTGCCAATCCCCCACGCCTTATTCGCCTCGCTTACCGCAATCCAAAAGCAACGCAGCATCTTGCAATCGTCGGTAAAGGAATCACCTTTGACACCGGTGGCATCTCTCTCAAACCACATCTTGGAATGCATGAGATGAAAGCAGACATGAGTGGTGCAGCAGCAGTGCTTAATGCAATTGCAGCAATTGCAGCTCTCAAACTTCCGATCAACGTAACCGCATATGCAGCGTGTGCCGAAAACATGCCAGGTGGCAATGCCCAACGTCCTGGCGATGTTGTGACTGCGTATGGCGGACGCACAGTTGAGGTTCTTAATACCGACGCTGAAGGTCGTTTGGTTTTGATGGATGCCTTGGTTCGCGCACAAGAAGACGCACCAGACTTGGTGATCGATGTGGCAACTTTGACTGGCGCCGCAGTTGTTGCTCTCGGACGCAAGATTGCAGCAGTCATGTCACCTGAAGACAGCCTCAGCAACCATGTGGTTGATGCTGGTCGTCGAAGTGGCGAACGCTATTGGCCATTGCCACTCCCAACTGATTACCGAGCCAAACTCGATTCCTCAGTTGCAGACATCGCCAATATTGCAGATAGCTACGGCGGAACTTTGTACGGAGGACTTTTCCTTCAGGACTTCATTGAGCCAAAGCAATCGTGGATCCACCTCGATATTGCGGCTCCTGCATTCAATAGCGAAGGCCCAACCGATTACACACCAAAGGGTGCAACCGGCAGCGCCGTGCGCACATTGGTGACTATCGCTGAAGACATCGCAGTTGGACTCCTCAAGCTCACTTAAACCACCCCCACACGCGTTTTCAGAGTGTGGACAGCCATCCGCACTCTGAAACTTCGCGTGGGACAATGCTCCCATTCACCACTCGCATTAAGCGTGCAGACAACACCCCGATAGGCGGAAATCTCATGTCTGATCAGACATTCGACGTAGTAATTCTTGGTGGCGGCAGCGGCGGATACGCCTGCGCACTTCGAGCATCCCAACTTGGACTATCAGTTGCGTTGATCGAAAAGGACAAACTCGGCGGCACCTGTTTGCACCGCGGATGTATTCCAACCAAGGCGCTCTTGCACGCCGCTGAAGTGGCAGACACCGCGCGCGAATCGGCACACGTTGGTGTGTTCACCGAACTTCAAGGTATCGACATCAACAAAGTCAACGAATACCGCGATGGCATTGTCGGACGTCTTTACAAAGGACTCCAAGGTTTGGTCAGCAGCAAGGCCATCACCTACGTCGAGGGATCTGGCCGCCTCGTTGCCAACAATGCAGTCGAAGTTAATGGCACTCGTTATGTTGGCAAGAACATCGTGTTGGGAACTGGTTCATACTCACGTTCACTTCCAGGTCTCGAAATCGGTGGTCGCATCATCACCTCTGATCAAGCGCTCAACATGGACTGGATTCCAAGCCGCGTCATCGTTCTTGGTGGCGGTGTCATTGGTGTTGAGTTTGCAAGTGTTTGGAAATCATTTGGTTCTGAGGTCACCATTGTTGAAGGTGCACCTCGCATTGTTCCTGCGGAAGATGAGTCAGCGAGCAAGGCTCTTGATCGCGCTTTCCGTAAGCGTGGCATCAAGATCAAAGCTGGCGTCAAGTTTGCAGGTGCAACCCAGTCAGACAATGGTGTGGTTGTAACACTTGAATCTGGTGAAACTCTCGAAGCAGATATTTTGTTGGTCGCTGTTGGTCGCGGACCAAATGGCGCAGGTCATGGCTTTGAAGAAGTTGGCATCACAGTTGATCGCGGTTGGGTTCCAACCAATGATCGCTTGATGACAAACGTTGCAAACGTTTATGCAGTTGGCGACATAGTTCCAGGTTTGCAACTAGCACATCGCGGTTTCCAACAAGGCATCTTCGTTGCTGAAGAAATTGCTGGACTTTCACCACGCGTCATCGACGAAAAAGCAATTCCTCGCGTCACGTACTGCGAACCTGAAATCGGTTCTGTTGGTTACACCGAAGAACAGGCTAAAGAAAAGTGGGGCGCTGACAATGTCGAGTCCTACGAATACAACCTCGGCGGAAACGGTAAGAGCCAGATTCTTGGCACCACCGGTTTTGTGAAGTTGGTTCGCACCAAGAATGGTGGCCCAATCGTGGGTGTTCACATGGTTGGTGCTCGCATCGGTGAACAGATCGGTGAAGCTCAGTTGATTTACTCATGGGAAGCCACCCCTGAGGATGTCGCTCCGCTCGTCCACGCTCACCCAACCCAAAATGAAGCCCTCGGCGAGGCGCACCTCGCGCTTGCTGGCAAGCCGCTTCACGCTCACGCTTAATACGAACGAGACAACAAGGCCGTAATTACGGCAGGATTACCCACCCACCAAGGTGGCCACTCACGAGGTCGGCCACCGAAGCAGAACAAAGGAGCACAGCCGGACATGTCGGTCTCCGTCACAATGCCAGCTCTCGGTGAAAGTGTCACCGAAGGAACAGTCACTCGATGGTTGAAGAATGTCGGTGATGTGATCACCGCTGACGAACCACTACTCGAGGTTTCAACTGACAAGGTTGATACTGAGATCCCAGCTCCAGCATCAGGTGTACTCCTCGAAATTCTTGCTGGCGAAGACTCAACCGTTGCTGTCGGCAGCGTGATTGCAGTGATTGGTGAATCATCAGAAGCCGGCGCCACTCCAACTCCTGCTGCACCTGCAACTCCAACTCCGGCTGCTCCAGTTGCTGCACCTGCTCCAGCCGCGGCAGCGCCTGCTGCAACAACCGGTGGCGAAACTCCTGTTCTACTTCCAGCACTTGGTGAAAGTGTTACCGAAGGAACAGTTACTCGTTGGCTCAAAAATGTTGGTGACACTGTCGCTGCAGATGAGGCCTTGGTTGAGGTTTCTACTGACAAAGTCGACACCGAGATTCCATCCCCTGCTGCGGGTGTGCTTTTGAGCATCAACGCTCCAGCAGACACCACACTTGCAGTTGGCAGTGTGCTTGCAGTAATTGGAGTTGCCGGTGGTTCTGCACCTGCAGCACCTGCTGCGGTTGCACCAACTCCTGCAGCCGCTCCAGCTGCACCGTCAGCTCCAGCTGCACCGTCAGCTCCCGTCGCAGCAGCAGCAGTTGCCGCTGCTGACAATTCAGATGCTTACGTCACTCCATTGGTTCGCAAACTTGCTGCCGAAAACAACATTGATCTCGACAAGATCGCCGGCACCGGTATCGGTGGTCGCATCCGCAAACAAGACGTACTCGATGCAGCACAAGCTCGTAGCACTGGCAGCGCACCTGCCGCCTCAGCTCCAGCAGCACCTGCACTTGAAATTGATACCACCTTGCGCGGTCGCACCGAGAAGCTCACCCGTTTGCGCAAAGTTATTGCCCAACGCATGGTGGAAAGCCTTGCCGTTTCAGCGCAGTTGACGTCGGTTGCCGAAGTTGATGTCACCAACATCGTCACACTTCGTGACCGCAACAAGAAAACTTTCGAAGCACGTGAAGGTGTCAAACTTTCTTACATGCCATTCTTCGCTAAAGCGATTGTGGACACTTTGAAGTCACACCCAACTCTCAATGCATCAATCGACATTGAAGCTGGCACTGTTACCTATCACGATGCAGAACACCTTGCTATTGCGGTTGATACCGAAAAGGGTCTGCTTGTTCCAGTGATTCGTTCTGCTGGTGATCTTTCAATCGCTGGTTTGGCTCGCCACATCAACGATCTTGCTGAACGAACCCGCACTGGTCAGGTAGCACCTGATGAACTTTCTGGTGGAACTTTCACACTCACCAACACAGGTAGCCGTGGGGCGTTGTTCGATACTCCAATCATCAACCAACCACAGGTTGCGATTCTTGGTCTCGGACAGATCGTCAAGCGCCCTGTTGTTGTCACTGACAAAGAGGGTCGCGATTCAATCGCAGTTCGCCACATGGTGTACCTATCGCTTACCTACGATCACCGCATCGTTGATGGTGCGGATGCAGCCCGCTACTTGGTTGCTCTCAAGGGTCGCCTCGAAGCAGCAAACTTCGATATCTAAACACTCCTTCAAAGGGTGGTTCGCCAGGTTTCTGGTGAACCACCCTTTGTCATTTGTTTCTCAAGTCGCGAAGTCACTCAAAACCGAGCACGATTACGCCATGCATGTAGCTATTTCAGGAGCCTCTGGCCTCATCGGAACCGCACTTACCGAACACCTCACCAAACAAGGTCATACTGTGAGCCATCTCGTGCGCCGTCCTGCACGCACACCACTAGAAATTTCGTGGAACCCAGTGACTGGTGAGCTTGATCCAGCGAGTCTTAATGACATCCACGCGGTTGTGAATTTGTCTGGTGCCGGAGTTGGCGATCATCGATGGACCTCTGCATACAAAAAAACCATTCTTGATTCACGAGTTACATCAACTCGCACCATCGCGCGGGCGATGGCAGCCAATCCTGAAGGTCCACGGGTTTTGATCAACGGATCTGCAATCGGAATCTATGGCGATCGCGGCGATGAACGCATCAACGAAACCTCACCACGCGGCGCAGGATTCCTTGCCGATGTGGTTGAGCAATGGGAAGCTGCTGCCGCTCCAGCCCTCGAAGCAGGTATTCGCGTTGTGTATGCCCGTACTGGTTTAGTGCTCACACCTAAAGGCGGAGCTTTCAAGAAACTACTCCCCCTCTTCAAACTTGGTTTAGGTGGAGTTATCGCAGGCGGTAAGCAATTCTGGTCTTTCATCTCACTGACTGATGAGGTTCGCGCACTGCAATTTCTCATCGAAACCAACATCTCTGGTCCTGTCAATCTCACCGCACCAAATCCTGTGACAAATGCAGAGGTCACCCGCGCGTTGTCACACGCTTTGAAGCGACCAGCACTTCTCCCAGTTCCAGGTTTCGCACTCGACATCGTGTTAGGTGAGTTCTCAAAAGACATCACAACCGGTGCCAACATCCATCCAGATGCACTGAGTGCGGCAGGTTTTACGTGGGAACATCCAACTATCGAGGCCGCTATTACCGCTGAGGTTCTGTAGCGGGTTCGATCGACCAAAGAGTCCAAGGACTGTTCTGCGACTTTCGAAATAGCTCAACAATCCACCATGTTTTACTTCTCGGTGGGATTGTGGTCGCTACTTTATTGATGATCTGACGGTATGAACTTCGACTGTCTTGAACGCGTATCCGCGCATACTCAGATTGACCTGAACGCCGCAACGATATGAATGCGATTGCATGAATTTCATAATGAATTTCGGAGACTTCGATACTTTTGGTGATCAGTGCGTTCATTAGCTCCTTATCTGCAGCAAACACAGGCGACATTGGATCGGCATATTCATAAATCAGACCAGCATCTCGATACTCAATCGCTTGATTTCGCAATCTGTCGATATCTAAAAGTCTTTTTCGATAGTTTTCCGAATCATCCGTTGGTGTTGAGGTGATCGTTGGCGCTGGTAATTCTGAGGGGTTCTGTGAGAAGAAAAATCCCAGACCAATCAACAACAAAAACAAGATTCCAATGAAGATCTTTCCGATTCTTCGATTTCGATTTCTTTGCAGTGATCGTTGAGCCACCAGCAGTTCGGGAAAGATTTCATCAACTGCATATCCACCGAATTTTCGTTTCACTTTTCAAGAATGTCGTACCTCACGTCACTGCTCAAGAGTTTTTCGACGAACGCCACTAGATTGTGAGCATGGGTTCAGAACACACAGACGTCATCATCATTGGAGCCGGCTTGGCTGGCCTTTCCGCCGCCATCACTGCACAGCGGGCTGGACTATCGGTCAAGGTTTTTGAAGGTCACAGTTCTGTCGGCGGCCGCGTTAGAACCGATGTCATTGACGGCTACACATTTGATCATGGATTTCAGGTTTTCAATCCGGCTTACAAGGCTGCCAAAAACTTACTGAACTACGACGCACTCGCACTGCGATCATTTAGCCCTGGAATCAAATTGCTAGACGAGAACTCATCGAGACTTTTCGGAAATCCACTACGCGACCCACGATACGCAGGCTCGTTGGTAAGCGATGTGCGCGCACAAGGTTTGAAAGCACTCAAAGACCTCACGGCATTTGGCGCGTACGCCGCGCGCTGTGCTGCCCGCAATGAAACCGCTGTTTTCGATACAACTGCACGGGTCGCTCTTAAGCAAGCCGGAATGAGTGATGCCTTCATTGAAAACACACTCTCCCCATTCCTCGCTGGAGTTTTCCTAGAACCCAATCTCGAAACCTCACGCCGATTCCTCGATTTTGTTCTCGAACATTTCATCCAAGGCGTTCCAGCCGTCCCTGCCGATGGAATGCAGAGCATTCCTCACCAGTTAGCAGCACTCTTGCATTCTGATGTGATCCAGCTCAACACCTGGGTTCATGGAGTTGAAGACTCTCATGTCACAACCGATTCTGGAACTCATAAGGCGCGCACAATCATCCTTGCCACCGATCAAGACACCGCTGCAGCGTGGACTGGTGTGCCATCAACGGGTTGGCGCAGTGTCACTACGTGGTATCACTCAGTGGAGTGCGCACGTGAGCAGCTCGCTGATGGTCAAGGTCGACTTGTGATCGATGCGGTGAAGAATCGCGGACCAGTGATCAACTCGGTGCCACTGTCACATGTCGCAGCAAGTTATGCGCCATCAGGTCAACATTTGATCTCTAGCTCGGTATTAGGAACTGACACCTCCACCGAAATGGCGAATCTCGTACGCAAACACCTTTCAACAATGTATGGAATGGATACGTCTGCGTGGAAACAACTCGCGGTGTACCCCATTGCCAAAGCACTTCCGATCTCTACTCCTCCACATGTTGCGGTGAGCAATCGTGAAGTTCGACCAAACGTCTACGTAGCTGGCGACTTCACCAGCACCACGTCTATCAATGGTGCCATGGAAAGTGGTGTGGCAGCGGCTAAAGCTGCATTGACGAAGTTGCGTTCAGCCTAGATTTATTCAACACGTTTGCTACGGTTAGCAAATGACTCAGAAACACATCTTGGCCACATCCGCAGGTTTCGTTTCCACCGATCGTTGGGGTGTACTCAAACCCGGTGCCAATATGGTGAAAGCTCTGGAGCTGAGTGGCAAAGAGCGCCCTCGAGTTTTGTTCATCATGACTGCCAGTGGCGATGATCGCTCGTACATCACATCGTCCTACCAAGCACTCAGTTCAGCATCCTGCGATGTGGACCATCTTGCACTGTTTACCCAACCCACTGCACCCGTTGAAGAGTCAATCGGTAAGGCAGACGTCATCTGGGTCGGCGGCGGTTCGGTTGCCAACCTTTTGGCTTTGTGGAAACTCCACGGTGTTGATGACGCTCTGCGAGACGCATACGAACGCGGCGCAGTACTTGGTGGAGTCAGTGCCGGCTCGATCTGCTGGCATGTCGGCGGCCCGACGGATTCATTTGGACCTGAACTCAAAACTGTGACGAATGCATTGGCACTTGTGCCATTCGGAAACGGAGTTCATTACGACTCTGAAGAACAACGCCGTCCGTTGCTCCAAAAACTTGTTGGTGATTCAGTTCTCCCACTGTCATATGCAACTGATGATCGCGTGGGAATTCATTACCTCAATGGTGAACCACATGAAGTGATTTCAGACGTCGATGCCGACCCTCTCAACGGTCCGGCTGCATACCGGGTTGAAAAAGTCGGCATCGATGTTGTTGAAACTCGTTTACCAGTGGGCTTGATTACGCCTTAGATTCGCCATCCACTGTTGCGAGCTTGCTTGGCCACCAGACCTTCTTGCCAATGTCGTGAGTCAGAGCTGGCACTAAAACTGAGCGCACCAACATGGTGTCAAGCAAAACACCAAACGCAACTGCGAATCCGAGTTCCGCAAGGAAGACCAACGGAATAATTCCCAGAGCGGCAAATGTTGCAGCCAAGACGATGCCTGCAGAAGTAATAACGCCACCAGTGACTGCAAGAGCTTTCAATGTGCCCTCGCGAGTTCCAATCTTGATACTTTCTTCACGTACACGAGTCATCAAGAAAATGTTGTAATCGATACCCAATGCCACCAAGAACACAAAGGCAAAGAGTGGGAATGATGCATCCGCCCCTGGGAAATCAAACACATTGTTAAAGACAAATGCACACGCACCAAGAGTCGCTGCGAATGACAGCACCACAGTGCCTACCAAAAGAATTGGTGCCAGAATCGAGCGAAGTAGCAGCATCAAAATCAAGGTGATGACAGCCAAGATAACTGGGATGATCAAAGTGCGGTCACGACGGGACGATTCTTGGACGTCGTAGTTCGCGGCGACATTTCCGCCAACCAAAGCCTCTGCCCCATCGATAGCGTGGACAACCTCGCGCACATCAGCGATGTATGCCTGTTGAACTCCAGCATTTTCAGTCGCATCGAAAGTGATATCGATGGCGGACATACCATCAACAACGGTAGGTACAGGACCAGTTTCAGTGATTGTTACTCGAGGTGTCACCACGGCAACGCCATCAATAACAGAAACCGCTGTAGTGGCTTGCGAAACTTTGTCAGCCTTCAAAACGATGGTTGCATCTGTCGAAGGTGGCACAAGGTCATGATCTTCGAGAACTCTCAGACCAACGAGTGGTTTTGAGTTCTGGTTGGTGAAAGTTTCAACGTCTGTGATGCCTTCAGCTTGTAAAGTTGTAATACCGATTGCCATGAAAAGCAACACTGCAGTCGAAGCAATCCACGCGAAACGATTGCGCTTACCGACCGACTTAGCGACCTTACCCCAGAGGCCCTTGGCTTCAGCCAGTTCTGATCCAAATTTAGGTACGAATGGCCAGAAAACTTTGCGACCAAACAGCACGAGGAATGCAGGGAGAAACGTGAGAGTCACAATGAGTGCGGCACCAATGCCGATTGCACCCACTGGACCAAGTCCCGCATTTGATTTGAGTTCTGAAAGTTGCAAACACATCAAACCAATTGCGACTGTGCCGGCACTAGCAGCGATTGGTTCCCACGTGCCTTTCCACGCAGCCCACATGGCATCGAACTTGTTTTCTGCCAAGCGCAGCTCTTCGCGGTAGCGACTGATCAACAACAGTGCATAGTCAGTTGCAGCACCGAGTACCAGAACCGACAAAATACCCTGACTTTGCCCATTAAGTTTGATGACATCGTTGAGGGCTAAGTAATACACCGCACCTGACGCGACAGCGAGGGAGAAACCTGCTGACAAGAGTGGAAAAATCCAAAGCACTGGGCTTCGGTAAACAATGATCAAAATGAGTGCAACCACGAGCAATGTGATTTGTAGAAGAGCACCATCAATACCGGCGAATGCTGAAGCGAATTCCGCGAAAATTCCAACTGCGCCTGTCACATATCCATTAGTGCTGGTCGCAGGTTGTTCGACTATGTCTTGAACTTCTGATGCTACTTCACCAATAGTTTTGAAAGCACCTTTGTCACTATTGAGTTTGTTGTAATCAAGATTGATGTTGATGACAAGCGCCTTGCCATCCTTGCTGATGGCTAGAGGGAATTGCTCTGGAGTCGCTGGGAAAATGTTAGGAACTTTTCCAACTCCTGCAACCTCGACGTAAGCCAGATATTTTGCGACAGTTTCAAGGCTGACAATCTCTTGCACCACGCCAGCAAAAGCAGGTTGATCTGCAGCCGTGAAAGTTCCTTCAGTCTTTTCAAAGACCAACGTCATCGGCAGCAATTCACCCGCACCTGATTGTTGGAACTTTTCAAGTATGACCGAAGCCTTGGTGGTTTCGCTGTTTGCTGGAAGGAATTCCGAATTGCTGTTGGACTGAACTTCGGACAACTTTCCGCTCACTGGCCCAAGTGCACCTGAAACTCCAAACCACAAAAAACTGAGGATGATGGAGATGATCAGAAATTTGGAGTGCTTTGTCTTGGTAAGTACTCGGTTGGACATAAAGATCCCTTGAATCTAGGTGATGGGTGCTTGTGCGAAAAACCTCGGTAAGGCTACGCAACACTCGTGCAGCACGCATCTCGGGTTAGGCGTAGGCTGAGAACCCATGAATACCCGCCTCATTGCCCCTCTTGACGTGAGAAATCTGCTTGGTTCTCTCACCGAATATGAGGCTGCATGGGAGCTTCAGCGCGAGATTCACGCGGAAATTGTGGCTGGCACTCGCCCGAGCACCTTGATTTTGGTCGAACATCCCCCAGTTTTCACCGCCGGGAAGCGCACCCAACCTGAAGACCGCCCTGTTGATGGCACACCCGTGATTGATGTGGACCGTGGTGGTCGTATCACCTGGCATGGGCCTGGCCAGTTGGTCGGCTATCCCCTCGTGACTTTGCCAAGTCCGGTTGATGTGATGGATTTCGTCCATCGACTCGAACAGGCGATTATGAATGTATGTGCTAGCTATGGCATCCCCACTGAACGGGTTGCGGATCGCACCGGTGTGTGGGTGCCGGCGGATGAACGCGGCCCCGCTCGAAAGATTGCCGCAATCGGTGTGCGCGTCGCAAAAGGTGTCACGATGCATGGTTTTTCTTTGAACTGCAATAACGATTTGTCTTGGTATGAACGAATCGTTCCGTGTGGAATTGCTGATGCGGGTGTGACAACTTTGTCCCGCGAGCTTGGGCGCGAAATCACCATTCACGATGTTGAAAAGCAAGTAACTTCAGAAATGATAAGTCAACTACAAGGTTGGGCACTATGAGCGAAGAACCACGCAAACTCATTCGAATCGAAGCGCGCAATGCGCAAACTCCGATTGAACGAAAACCAGAGTGGATCAAAACTCGCGTTCGCACTGGCCCTGAGTTTCTTGCAATTCAGGAACGAGTTAAGTCGCAAGGTCTTCACACTGTGTGCCAAGAAGCAGGATGTCCCAACATTTATGAATGCTGGGAAGATCGCGAAGCTACTTTCTTGATCGGTGGCGATCAATGCACTCGTCGTTGTGACTTCTGCCAAATCGATACTGGAAAACCTCAACCGCTTGATCGCGACGAACCGCGACGCGTTGCTGAATCTGTTGTGTCCATGGGTCTCAAGTACGCCACGGTCACTGGTGTGGCCCGCGATGACCTCGAAGATGAAGGTGCTTGGTTGTACGCCGAGACCGTCCGTGCAATCCACGAAGCAATGCCAGGTTGTGGAGTCGAGGTGCTGATTCCAGATTTCAGTGCGAATCCAGAATTGTTGGCACAGGTTTTTGCGGCAGCTCCTGAGGTGCTCGCCCACAACCTCGAAACTGTTCCGCGAATCTTCAAGCGAATTCGTCCAGCATTTCGTTATGAGCGTTCCCTTGATGTCATCACTCAGGCCCGCACCGCGGGTCTCGTCACCAAATCGAATCTGATTTTGGGAATGGGTGAAGAAATTGAAGAAGTTCACCAAGCTCTGCGCGATTTACATGAAGCTGGCTGTGACCTGATCACAATCACTCAGTACCTTCGCCCATCCACCCGCCACCATCCCGTCTCCCGTTGGGTCAAACCTGAGGAGTTCGTGGAATTGGCCGAGTTTGCGACCGAAATCGGCTTCGCTGGTGTCATGTCAGGACCACTCGTTCGTTCGTCATACCGGGCTGGTCGCCTGCACCAACAGGCTCTTGAAGCCCGAGCCGCCGGCACCCAAGCCGCTATCACTGTTGTTTAGGTAAAGGACTAATCTCGCGCCGTGGCAAAACTCAAATCACCCCAGTGGCTCAGCCAAATTGTTCAGACCTACAAACTGACAGCACCAGCTGATCCAGCAATTCGCTGGATCTTGCCTGTCTCGTTCTTCGGTATCACCGCAGCACTCGCCATTCCAGGTGTGTTGATGGGTAATGCTTTGGGCACAATTTTGGCCGCAACCTCTTGGGCATTTGCCTTGCTCATCACCCTTTACATCTTCGGCCGCCGTGCTGAGAAGGCTGCCTACAGCCAGATTGAGGGTATTCCTGGAGCAGCCGCACAAGTTTTGACCACATTGCGCGCGGGTTGGTTCACCACTCCTGCTGTGGAGATCAACCGCAGCCAGGAAATCGTGCACCGCGTAGTAGGTCGTCCGGGCGTCATCTTGGTGATCGAGGCGAAGCCAGGCAGCTCTATTGCTACCTCTGCCCGCCAGAAGACTCAGCGTTGGATCGGCGAAGTTCCACTTCACGAGGTTTACGTCGGAGCTGGTGAGGGCCAAATCTCTCTCGCAAAGCTCAACCGCACCGTGATGAAACTTCCTCGCGCCCTTCGCCCAGCAGAGGTCACCGATCTTCGCCGCAAACTTGATGCGGCCGCTGGCGGTTCATTGCCAATTCCTAAGGGCCCCATGCCTAAGGGAATGCGCGTTCCTCGCCGCTAAAGCGGGTTCAACTCCCCAAATCTCGTAACACAGCCGAAACAACATGGTGACCCCTTGGCAATCCATGATGTTTACCCTTAGAACATCCGCTCACCGTATGGGCGGCAACATGTCAATGGCGACTGTTGGGTTAAGTCCCCCTCAACCCTTTACGAAAAGGATGGAGTCTCATGTCTAGAGCAGCAATGTTTAGCAGTGCCGCCGAGGTCTTCAAATACATCAAAGATGAAAACGTTGTGTTTGTTGATGTTCGCTTCTGCGATCTTCCAGGTGTCATGCAACATTTCAATATGCCTGCAGCCGCATTTGATCAGAGCGTTTTTGATGACGGTCTTTTGTTTGACGGTTCATCAATCCGTGGTTTCCAAGCAATCAATGAATCAGATATGAAACTGATTCCAGATCCTGCATCTGCCTACATCGATCCATTCCGTAAAGAAAAGACTTTGGTTATCAACTTCTCCGTTGTTGACCCTTACACCCATGCGCCATACAGCCGCGATCCTCGCGGTGTAGCTGCAAAGGCTGAGGCTTACCTCAAGTCAACTGGCATTGCTGACACTGTGTTCTTTGGCCCTGAAGCTGAGTTCTACATGTTCGATTCAGCTCGTTACATCACCACCAACAACTCTTCAATCTACGAAGTTGATTCGATTGAGGGAGCTTGGAACTCTGGCAATCAATACGAAGAAGATGGCACACCAAACCGCGGTTACAAGACTCGCCTCAAGGGTGGCTACTTCCCTGTGTCACCGATTGATCAGATGGCTGATCTTCGAGACAAAATGGTTATGCGACTTGGTGAAGTTGGACTTGAAATTGAACGATCACACCACGAAGTTGGCACCGCCGGCCAAATGGAAATCAACTACACCTTCAATACCTTGATGCACGCGGCTGACGAAGTGATGTTGTTCAAGTACGTCATCAAGAATGCTGCATGGGAAGGCGGCAAAACCGTCACCTTTATGCCAAAACCACTCTTCGGTGACAACGGTTCAGGTATGCACTGCCACCAGTCATTGTGGAAAGATGGCAAGCCATTGTTCTACGACGAAGCTGGTTACGGCGGCTTGTCAGATCTCGCACGTTGGTACATCGGTGGTCTGCTCCACCATGCTCCATCACTCCTTGCATTCACTAACCCATCAGTGAACTCATTCCACCGCTTGGTTCCAGGTTACGAAGCGCCAGTCAACTTGGTGTACTCAGCCCGTAACCGTTCTGCCTGTATCCGTATTCCAGTGACCGGCAGCAATCCAAAAGCTAAGCGCATCGAATTCCGCGTTCCTGATCCATCAGCAAACCCATACTTGGCATTCGCAGCGATGTTGATGGCCGGTCTTGATGGCATCAAGAACAAGATCGAGCCACCTGCACCAATCGACAAGGACCTCTACGAATTGCCACCTGAGGAAGCAGCAACAATCACTCAGGTTCCAAGTTCACTTCCAGAAGTTCTCGATGCACTTGAAAAAGATCACGACTACCTCCTCGCAGGTGGCGTGTTCACTCCAGACCTCATCGAAACCTGGATCAACTACAAGCGCGTAGCTGAAGTTGATTACGTACGTCTGCGTCCACACCCAGCAGAGTTCGAGTTGTACTTCGATATGTAATTGTTTAAAGAAATAGTAAACCTCGCTCAATTTGAGCGAGGTTTACTATTTTTATGGGGTGTGTAGTTACTCTCCGCAGCATGAAATCAGTCATTGCAGAAGATCTCGTCAAGACGTATAACAAAGGTGAGGTCAAGGCTCTCAACGGACTTTCCCTCGATGTTGAAGAAGGAACTGTTCTCGGAGTACTTGGCCCAAATGGTGCTGGTAAAACCACCACTGTTCGCATCCTCGCTACTTTGCTCTCACCAGATTCAGGTCACGCCACGGTTGGCGGAATTGATGTTGTAAAGAATCCTCAAGAAGTCCGCAAAATCATTGGACTTTCGGGTCAATATGCAGCTGTTGATGAAACCTTG